>NZ_JBYCKY010000789.1:0-1238 GCF_057473605.1 Mycobacterium sp. TH-M82
GTAGCGCGGGTGCGCCGCTCAGACGGTCGTCGGCTTGGGCATGACGAGGGGCTTGACGCCGTAGCGCGGCGCACCGAACCCGGCGCCGTTGCGCGCGGCCGCGCCCATCCCGGGCATGCCCGGGACGAAGGTCCCGGTGCCGGCCTGGGGCGCAGCGGTGGTCCAGCCCGCGCTCGGCAGCGCCATCGGGTCCATCAGGCTGGTACTCGACACGGTGGTGACCGTGCCGGCCCAACTCGGCGGCACCGACAACTTGCCGACCATGGTCGCCGAACCCACGCTGGCCATCGGCATCGCACCCATGCCGGCCATGCCGGAGCCGACGGCCGGCGTCGTCGCGTCCGCGAGGTCCGCTGCGCCGGCAAGGCCGCCGAGGCCGCCCAGGTCGGCGCCGGCCTCTTCGGGAGCCGATATGGCCGACAGAAGACCACCGCCGCCCATCCCGATGGTGTCCGAGTAGGCCGAGGCCCAGTTACCCATCTCGTCCATGGCGATGCTGGTTCCACCGCTGGAGGGGCTGAACAGCCCGTTGCTGCCGTTCAGGAAGTTGTAGGCCTGGTTGATCAATGAAACTGGGTCCAGGGACTGCTGGGCCGAGTTGGTGGCCTCGGCGGCTGCGTAGGTGCCGGAAGTCTGGTTCAGGGTGTTCACATACTGCTGCTGTTCGGTCTGAGCTTGCGTCGCCGTCGCCTGGTACTGAGTGCCGTACGCCGAGAAGATTGCCGCCTGCTGCAACGACACCGGGTCAGCGGCTGCCGGAGCGATGGCCGTGGTCGCCGCCGCGGCGCCGGCGTGCTGCGCGCTCAGTGAACTGACGATGGCTTCCAGCTGCGCCGCCGCCGCGGACAATTCTGCGGGCAGTGTTTTCAGAATTGACATCCATTCCTCCGTCGTGTCAAAACCGTCGGCCCCATGCGGTCGATCGACCCTGGGTGTTTGCCGGACGGCTGCTGTGCGTTGGCGTAAGGCTAACGACCCACGTCTCCACAGTCGCGACCGAAAAGAGCGAGCTGGCAGCCGTTTACGCTTTTTTAACGCTGGCGCGGGCAGTTTTAACAAGTCGCCGTCGAGCGACATGGCGCTGTCATCTGGCAAGGGCGGCAGTGCGGGACGTACGCGGCTCGGCGGCGGGAAGATACTTCAAGCGCGGCAGGGTCGCATCTTCAGGCGCGGTCCGGCCTTGAGGGGATGCGATGCCCCCGGTCCCGCTCGCGCACGCTACATTCGCCGCCGGGCCC
>NZ_JBYCKY010000790.1:0-3485 GCF_057473605.1 Mycobacterium sp. TH-M82
TCGGGACCGTTCGCCGGCATCGAAACCACGCTCCTCAAAATCTTTTGGGGAATGCTCGGTGTGGCGTTGGTGCTGATAGGCATCTACCTCTTGGTCAATCCCGAAAGTCAACTCGCCAGTACGCTGAAAGGGGCGATTTAAGTGGCCGACGAAAGCACGCTCGTCTATACGCAACAAGTCACCTTAGACGCGGGGTCCACGAGCGGCAGCACGAAACTCCAGGCCGGGTTCACGGTCAGCCACATGGCGGTCATCAACCAAACAGAGGCCACCCTAAGCATGAGCCCCGGCCGGACGAGCTCTGCGTCCACGACGGCCGTTCCTGTTCCGCCCAACTTTAACCTGGCCTTCCCGGTGGAGACAGACCAGGTCTTTACGTTGTTCTGGTCCTCGGACTCGGCCTTACCTTCGGGAGCTGACGTCCTGGTGCTTATGTCCAACCAGCCGGTGCAACTCCAAGGCGGCCCCACCACGACCGGGGGTGTGGCGCAGGCCGTCACGGTGGCGAACACACCGACCGTCAATGTAGGCACGCTCCCACCTGTCACCGTCTCTAGTGCACCGCAGACCACCGGCAGTAATTACGACACGACCAGCCCCGGCACCAATCCGATTAAGGTGGATTCGGACGGTAATCAGTACGTGAATTTCCCGTCCACGCAAAACGTGAACGTGGAGAACAACACACAGCTGCAAAACGGCATCATCGGGGCCAGTCAAGTCAGCGTGACCACTACGGCCGCGCAGCTGACGATACCCGACAACATCCGCTCTTTAGCCATCCAAAACACGAGCACGACCGCGATTCTCTACCTTGGTGCTTCAGATACCGTCACGTCGACGACTGGGTATCCCGTGCAACCCATGCAAACCCTCACGTTTGACATTGACCCGACCGCCACCGGGCTGGTCTTTTGGGCCATCGGGAGCGCCGACCTTACGGCGGCCATTTTGGGGGTGAGCTAATGAGCATCACGGTGACGCAGCCGGTGCTTGGAAACGCGCAGCCGGACGACGTGCTGGCCGGGAGCACCTTCTCGGGTCTCAACGTCGCGCCTGGCACGCAGGGGACCATCCCCACGCAGCCGAGCGGCCAGACGATCACGCCGGGCACGGAGGACATCACTCTCGATGCGGGGTATTATGAGTCCCCGATGACGGTCGCCGGCAGCGCGAATCTCGTGGCCGGTAACATCGCTGAAGGGGTCGAACTCTTTGGCGTCGCCGGAGCGAGTGTGGTGGCAGCCGGTACAGCCACAGCGTCGGACGTCCTGGACGGTGTGACGTTTACGAGCGCCCAGTCGAGCTCGACTCAGACCGGCACGATGCCGAACAACGGCAGCCTGTCCTACACCCCGAGTGCCTCCGCCCAAACCATCCCGGCTGGGTATACCACAGGCGGCACGGTCGAAGCCGTGGATGTGCCGGCCGGGGATGTGTTGACCGGCACGACGATCGCAGGCGTCGCTGGCACGATGCCGAACAATGGGGCCCTGAACATCACGCCGTCCACCTCGTCGCAGAGCTACCCGGACGGTTTCTATACGTCCGTGGCATGTGCAGCCGCCGACCTCAAACAGACGGCGAGTGGGTCTGCCACCGTCAGTTTCGACTACAGCGGCTCGGGTCTTGGCACTCTGTCTGTATCCGGTCTAGGCTTTACGCCACGGGTAATCTATGCGCTACCGAGCGGGTCCTACTCAGATATTCAATCAGCTATCGGCTTTTGGTCTGCGGATGCAGGCGTCGGATGGAGCATCAACACCGGTCCTGCACTGGTTGGCATCTCGCCAACCACGGGATCGGGTACATTTTCTATGCCGTTGTATTGCACGGAATACAGTTCGATGACCGTCAATTGGTGGGCGTGGAATTAAGGAGGATGGACCATGGAGGCCAAAGGAGTGGATGTATATGCAGGGAGTGGCCGCGTGGATTGGCACCAGGTGCGTCGGGCCGGATATGCGTTTTGTTTTGCCAAGGCGACGCAAGGCACCGACTACCGCGATCCTCGATTCCGAGAGAACATCCGCGGCGCACGGGCGGCCGGGCTCTTAACGGGCGCGTATGCGTATTGCGACCCGGCGCTTGGGAGCGCCTATGAGCAGGCGGCCAACTTTGTGGGAGCCCTCAGCGGAGTGGGGGGTGTAGATCTACCGCCCGTCCTCGACTTAGAGGCGGCAGGCCACGCGGACCCGAAGCGGGTGACCCAATGGGCCAACGAGTGGCTGCACTGGGTGCGCAAGGGCACCGGTCGCCCCGACATGCTTTATACCTTCCCGTGGTTTGCGAGAACCTATTTGCATGGCGTGGACGAGGTGCCCGACTGGATAGCCGATTACGGTGAGATGCCAAAGGATGTTGCCGGGTGCTATAATATCACTTTTTGGCAAAAGAGCGACCGGGGCCTTGTGCCAGGTATCCCGCAGCCCTGCGACCTGGACATTTTCTTTGGCAGTGAGGAGCAGCTCGTAACTTGGGCAAAGGAGATGAAGAATTTGGAACGCGTCGAAGTGAGTTTGAACGGGGTGCCGTGGCGGCCAGGGTATCTCATCGGTGGCAACACCTACGTCGAGTGGGAGGCGCTGCGGGAGTTTCTCCCGACTCTAAAAGTCGAGCAGACGAGCAACAGCCCGCTCGGGTTCGATTTTACCGCGCCGAAAGATGCGGCAGTGCCGGTGCAGCAGCTGGCGGACGTGGCCGCAGCGAACGGCATCAAGGCCATTACCGTGACCAAAGCGGATGGGCAGACGGAGACGGTTTGGCATGAGTAAGTCGGTCACGGTGCGTGAGATGGGCTGGGTGGCCCTGTTTGGGGCGCTTCTCGCACTGCTCGAGTTCTGGCTATACCGCAAAGCGCAACTTCTGTAAACTAGCAGAGAGGAGGGGATCGCATGGCTCGAAAGAGAAGACTCCCGCCGCGCAACAAAGACGGCCGATTCCGTAAGCGCAAGTAGTTTTCACAACACACAAGGAGGGATTTTTGTGGAGTTAGACAATTTCAACTCGTATACCGATCATCTAAAGTTCCCAGCTTTCAAACCGCTCAATACGTTAGCCGACTGTGAGCGCCGACCTTACTTGTGGGCTTGGACCAACTATAAGCCGCACGCTGGTGATCCCGGTTTCATCGTGGAAACCATCAACGGCCGGCTGTATTGGATCCATGACCTGCAACACGCACACATGTTGGCCGAGTGCGTGGAGACCGCATGTGCTATCTATGCCGCTGACGAATGCGGAGAGTACTTCAAGCAGTTCGCGGTTGCAGCCTGATTTCCCCGTTTTATCCGTCATGCGAACGCGTGTAACCACCAAAACATTCTCCCATCTAAGGTCACTCCCCTCATCTGCGACATGCCCTACTTTATGTGGGGTAGGAGTCCAGACGGCGCGGTGTCTGTCCCGTCAACGGGAGCACAATTTTCGCCCCTTCCGTCTGCGTGGCACGCGTGAGCTTGAGACGCATAGACTGCTACTGGGCA
>NZ_JBYCKY010000791.1:0-1854 GCF_057473605.1 Mycobacterium sp. TH-M82
TTTGATCCGCGACGTGATGGCCGCGTAGGCCGCCATCAGCGTCCACGCCTCGTGGGTGGCCTCGTCCGTCGGCAGCGGGACCGTGTGGAAGTGGTCGCACTTCCCGCTACACCGAAACCCGAGAGGATCATCATGAACGACGTAGACGACCGGGCACGCTGGCTCGCCCGCTACGGGCAGGATTTCGAGACCGACGTTGAGCGCCGGCAAGCGTTTGCGGAGTATGTTCGGGCCAGGGCCGAGATGGCCGCGATCTTCTGCGGGGTGACACGATGAACGAGTTTGTGAGCATCGCGGACGCCGCCGCCGAGTGCGGCGTCACGGTAGAGCGGTTCATCTCCGATCTGACCGACGCCGGTCTGCTGCTGGTGGTGCCGGGCACCGAGGATGCCCGGTGCCGGCGTTTGCATGTCGAGGATTGTTCGTGCCGGTTCGTAGCGAGTCCGCACCCTGACGTGGCCGATCTGCGGTGACGCGTTCGACGACGTTCGCCCAGGTGGAAAGAATCTTCCAGCTGACCGTAAGACCGTTGATCGGGGCTTGTCAGGTGGGGCATTTGCCCCACCTGCCGGTCACCAGCCCGCTAGGTGAAGGTACTTCACCGACGTGATCGGAACATCGGAGGGAACAGTCCGCAACGACAAGGCAGCTGCGTAATTTTGCGCAGCTGACCCAGTGATCGGGGTTGGCAAGGGGACGGTTGACCGCGACGTTAGAGGTGGGCCAACTGGACCACTTGGTCCAGTTGACCGTAAGACGGTTGGCAAGGACGGCAAGGCCCGTTCGAAGCCGAGGCAGAGACCAGAGCAGGACATCATCGACGCGGCCCGGGCGGTACGTAGGGCTGTATTTCCCCAGGATGGCGTGTGATGTTGGTAACACCACCGAGAGCACCGACGTAAATCTTGCCCATATACAAGTGATGAGGTACCGAGAGATGTACCCACCCCGTGTGACGTTGGTCACCGCAGCGCACTAGAACCGGCAAAGTGTGCCCATATCCTTATGAAAGGGTACGGAGCGGGTAGGGCTGTGCTGTTGGTCACAATCGGGTTGTTCAATGATCAGCAGACGCCGTGCTCACGCCCATATCCAAGTGATGAGGTACCGCGAGGGAACGGTCCCGGGATTGGGGGCCTACCCGACGTGAGGTTCATCACAGATGGCTGCCAGAGCACGAGGCAAACCGCGTGCTCATGCGCATATAAGGATGAAAGGGTACCGAGAGAGACGGTCCCGTCGTGAGATGCCGGAGAAGGCATTGTGCGTGCCTTCCCCCATATCCAATTGAAAGGGTACAGAGAGAGAGAGAGACGGTCCCGTCGTGAGATGCCACCGTCAGCATTTTGCGTGCTGATCCGCATTTACACATGAAAGGGGTCGAGACATCAGTGTCTCGGCCCGTCCCCTTTTTTACCGCCCTACTAAGAATCCACGGACTGGTCTGCGGCCAGCCCGCACTACCCACGCGGTCAGCGGCCGCACACGTCCTGGCGCCAGCGGCGTCGGAGAGGAACCCACCATGTCCACCTGCATCCACGGGCACGTGATCCGGTCAGCGGCCGACAGGTATGCGTCGAACGGCGCGTGCCGCGCGTGCGACCGGGAAACGTCACGTGAGCGCCAGCGCGCTTACCGCGCCGACGCCCGGCGCTACCGCGAGATTAAAGCGATGATGCTCGCCTCGTAACCGCTAGGTCGAGCGCTAGAGGGCCGTAGAGCCCTCTAGCTTCAACGCTAAGCCACGAACTACCTCTCCCGGTGCAATGACCCTGGGGGGATGGTAAACGGCCGTAGGTTTCGATCCTACGGCCTTTTTTATGCGCTGCCAACGATGCCAGCGCCAAACAACCG
>NZ_JBYCKY010000792.1:0-1418 GCF_057473605.1 Mycobacterium sp. TH-M82
GCGAACGCGCAGAACACCGCGGTCTTGGCCAGCAGGTAGGCGGTGGTGGACAGGCCGACCGCCTGTTCGCGCTGGAAGATGGCGCGCTCGCCGACCAGGTCGCGGATCGTCAGGGCGGTGCCCATGAACGCCGCGGCCAGCAACAGCAGGTTCAGTATCTGGGCGGACTCGTCGGGTGTGCCGGAGTCGGGCCCGGCGGCGTGGAATCCGTGCGAGCCGGGGACGGTCAGCGACAGCGCGCCCAGGATGAACGGCAGCAGCGCCAGGAAGACGAAATACCCGCGGTCGGCGACGACGAGCCGCATTTGGCGGCGCGTGATCGTGGAGACCTGCCGTCGCAGGCTGGTGTGGACCGGTTCGCCCAGATCGCCGGGCTCGTCGCGGTCCGGGAGCAGTCTTTGGGGTCGGCGTCCGGCGTCGCGCCGGGCCTGGAAGCGGCGGTTGGCCTCGTCGGGGTCGGCGCCGACCCGGGTGAAGATCTTGGCCCAGTTGGTGGTGCCCATGGCGTCGCCGATCTGCTCGGGTGGGCCGCAGTAGGCGGTTTTGCCGCCGGGGGCCACCAGCAGCAGTTGGTCGCAGATGTCGAGGTAGGACAGCATGTGGGTGACCACGATGACCACGCGGCCGGCGTCGGCGAGTGCGCGCAGCATGGTCATGACCTGGTGGTCGAGGGCGGGATCCAGGCCGGAGGTGGGTTCGTCGAGGATCAGCAGGGCGGGTCCGGTGAGCAGTTCGAGGGCCACCGAGGCGCGTTTGCGCTGGCCGCCGGAGAGTTTGTCGACGCGGGTGTCGGCGTGTTTGGTCAGGTCGAGTTCGTCGAGCACCTGCGCGACCACCCTGGCGCGGTCGGCCTTGCTGGTGTCGGGGGGCAGGCGCAGTTCGGCGGCGTAGCCCAGGGCCTGGTTGATGGTGAGCTGGCGGTGCACGACGTCGTCTTGGGGGACCATGCCGATGCGGCTGCGCAGGGAGGCGTATTCGGCGTGGATGTCGTGGCCGGCGAAGGTGACCGTGCCCGAACTCGGGCTGGTGTAACCGGCGATCAGGCGGGCCAGGGTGCTCTTGCCCGCGCCCGAGCCGCCGATGATCGCGGTCAGCGTTCCGGGGCGGGCGGTCAGGGAGATGTCGTCGAGCAGTTGTTTGCCGTTGCCGACGACGTACTTGACGCCGTGAACCTCCAGACCGCCGCTGCGCCTGTCGCTTTCGGTCCGCTTGGCCAGGGTGCCGCCGCGGAACACCAGGTCGACGTTGCCGATCGTGACGACGTCGTCCTCGGTCAGGATCGCCGACCCGACCCGGGTGCCGTTGACGAAGGTCCCGTTGCTGCTGTGGTCGTGGATCTCGGTGCCCAGCGGCGTCCGGGTCAGCGTCGCGTGGTGGCGAGAGGCCAGCACGTCGGGAACCACGACGTCGCTGTCGGC
>NZ_JBYCKY010000793.1:0-1161 GCF_057473605.1 Mycobacterium sp. TH-M82
GCAGGTTGCGCACGGTGCGCAGCACGATCAGCCCGTCGTCGGCGATCCAGCGCCGCTGCCAGGCCCCCCACGCGAACAGGGCGCAGACCACCGCCACACTGGTCCACAGGCTGGTCCGCACCACGGTGTCGTACGGGAAGGTCGTGCGGAAGACCCGCCGGACGGGCGGCCGCCGGCGCATCCCCCTGACGGCGCCGGGCTGGCGGTCAGCCGAAGGCAACGGCGGCTCCGACGGTCGCAATCCAGGCCAGTGCCAGCAGCTGCAGCACCCGGTCACGCAGCGCGATGTCCTCGGGCTCCCCGGCCAGCCCGCCGTCGACGTCCACGGCGTAGCGCAGGACCGCGATGGTGAACGGCACCATCGACACCGCGAACCACGACCCGGAGTGGTGGTCGCGCTCGAACGCCCACAGCCCGTAGCAGACCACCACCGCGGTGGCCGACATGGTCCACACGAAGCGCAGGTAGGTGCTGGTGTAGCTCTCCAGCGACTTGCGGATCCGGGCCCCGGTGCGTTCGGCGACCTGCAGCTCGGCGTAGCGCTTTCCGGCTACCATGAACAGCGACCCGAACGCCATCATCAGCAGAAACCATTGCGAGAGCGGGATTTCGGCGGCCACACCGCCGGCGATGGCCCGAATCAGGAATCCCGACGACACGATGCAGATGTCGATCACCGCTTGGTGTTTGAGGCCGTAGCAGTAGCCCAGCTGCATGGCCAGGTACACCGCCATCACCAGCGCCAGGTTCGGCGTCGCCAGCCAGGAGAGCGCCAGGGAGGCCGCTCCCAGGACGACGGCCAGGGCGTAGGCCAGCCACTCGGGCACCGCGCCGGCCGCGATCGGCCGGAACCGCTTGGTGGGATGCGCGCGGTCGGCCTCGACGTCGCGCACGTCGTTGATCAGGTAGATCGACGAGGCCGCCAGGCAGAACACCACGAACGCCACCGATGCCTTGGCGAGCACCTCGGTGTAGTGGTTGTAGTGCAGCGGGCCCCCCAGCGCGGCCAGCGGCGCGGCCAGCACCAGCACGTTCTTGACCCACTGTCGCGGGCGCATCGCCTTGATGACCCCGGTGATCAGGTTCGTCGGGGGCCCGGTCACCACGCCCTCACTCATGGGGGACACCTCCCTCGCGAACGTCATCCAGCCAGAGTGCAAG
>NZ_JBYCKY010000794.1:0-1854 GCF_057473605.1 Mycobacterium sp. TH-M82
GGTGGCGGTGGCGGGTTTGGTGGCGTTGCCGTGGTCGCAAGACGGCCGCTCGGGCATCGCGTATCGCGCCGAATCCATCACCGCCACCGACCCCGCCACGGCGACCGTCAAGACGGGCCAGCAGGCCCGGTAACCGGATGCCGGCCCGGCAGTTGCGCACACCAGCGCGTCGGGGCTGCCGGGCTGGCACCCCCCTTCCCTTTTTTTCCGTCGTCAGTGAAAGCAGGCCGTCATGTCGAATACCCCAAACAATAAGCGCCACAACAACAATCCATCACCCGATGATGACTGGATCGGTGAGCTGATCGTGGCGGCAGTCAAAGCCGCCGGACAGCTACTGTGGTGGGCGATCCTGTTTCCCGTCCTGAGCATCCCGGTCATCGTGGCGCTCTGGGTCACCGTCAGCCACGGGGCGCGGGCCGGCGTGTTGACCGCCATCGCGGAGATCGCGGCATATGTCGGCTGGTCGGTATGCGAGCCGTCATCGTTTAGCCGGTGGGTGACCAACCCGCTGCGGCAGCGGTTCTGGGCGTGGTGGCGGTATCACCGCAACTGGGCATCGGTGTGCGCCCTGCACGGGCTGACCGCCAAACTGGGTGAGCGCACACTGGTGCCCGCCGTGGAGTCGGTGCGGATCGGCCGCCACGCCGACGTACTGTGCTTGCGCGTGGTGACCGGCCAGTCGATTGCTGACTGGCAAAAACGTGCCCCCGCGCTGGCGGCGACCTGGGGTGCGCAGCGGTTGACGATCCGCGCCACGGCGCCGGGGCAGCTGCGGGTCATCATCGGCCGCGGTGATGTGCTCGGCCAGCCGATCGCGGTACCGATGCCAACCCCGGCCACTGAGGTCGATCTGGGCGCGGTGCGGGTCGGGGTCACCGAATCACGGCGCTGGTGGACGTTGCCGGTGCTCGGGCAGCACCTGCTGGTTGCCGGTGCCACCGGAGCTGGCAAGGGTTCGGTGCTGTGGTCGCTGATCGCCGGGCTGGCACCCCAAGTGAAAACCGGGCGGGTGCGGCTGTGGGTGATCGACCCCAAAGGCGGCATGGAACTCGGCGCCGGCGCACCGCTGTTCACCCGGTTCTGCTACGACACCGGTGCACCCACTGTGGAGCTGCTGCGGCAGCTGGTGGAGCTGATGCAGGCCCGTGCCACCCGGCTGCGCGGGCACACCCGCCTGCACACCCCGACACCGGCCGACCCCTTGTATGTGGTGATCATCGACGAGATTGCCGCGCTGACTGCTTATGTCAGCGACCGGAAACTGCGTGCCGAGATCGAACAACTACTCGGGCTGCTGCTATCGCAGGGGCGTGCGGTCGGGATTTCGGTGGTGGCCGCGGTGCAAGACCCGGCCAAAGACACCCTGCCGGTGCGCCAACTGTTCACCGTGCGGATCGGGCTGCGCATGACCGAAGCCACCCAGACCGCGATGGTCCTCGGACAAGGCGCCCGCGATGCCGGCGCCGAATGCGACCTCATCGCCGATGCCACCCCCGGGATCGGCTACGTGATGATCGACGGCACCGCCGACCCGGCACGGGTCCGCGCCTTTCACGTCACCGACCGCGACATCAGCGTTTTGGCCCGCACCTTTCGGGCACCGCGCCCCGGCGGTGAGCATTCCCAGGGGCGGGGTCCGCAGTGAGTACTGCCGCCGACGTGGTGGGCGGCCCGGTGATCGCACTGCCGGGTCTGCCCACCACCACCGACCCCGCGCCGGTCATCACCGAAATGGTTCGGCGCGCATCCTCACGACGCTTTGAGACATGGTGGCGGCGGGTGGAATCGGTCGGCTACTGCGCCCATCCGATCCAGCTGGTCGGCGCCGACACCGCGGGGCTCCGGCACATG
>NZ_JBYCKY010000795.1:0-2582 GCF_057473605.1 Mycobacterium sp. TH-M82
CGCGACGATCGCCGCACTCTACGGTGTGGTCCGGGTCAGCCAGCGGCTGCTCGGCCCAGATGCGTGCGGCGCTGGCCGCACCGCGATGCTGTGGACAGCGGTGACCATCTGGATCGAGCCGTTGCGAAGCACCTTCGACTACGGACAGATCAACGTGTTCCTGGTGCTGGCGGCGTTGTACGCCGTCTACAGCCGACGATGGTGGGTGTCGGGTCTGCTGCTCGGCACCGCCGCGGGGGTGAAGCTGACTCCGTCGATCGCCGGCGTCTACTTCGCCGGGGCGCGACGGTGGGCCGCCGTGGTGTTCGCGGCGGTGGTCTTCCTCGCCACCATCGCGGTGTCGGTCTGGGCCACCGGCGACCAGACCCGCCGCTACTTCACCGAGCTGCTCGGCGACACCGGCCGGGTCGGGCCGATCGGCACCTCGTTCAACCAGTCCTGGCGCGGCGGGATCTCCCGGATTCTCGGGCACGACGCCGGCTACGGCGTGCCGGTGCTGATCGCCGTCGCCGCCACGCTGGTGCTGGCTGTGTTGGCCTGGCGCGCGCTGAGCCGGACGGATCGACTGGGTCTGCTGCTGGTGGTCGAGCTGTCCGGCCTGCTGGCCTCGCCGATCTCCTGGACGCATCACTGGGTGTGGTTGGTGCCGCTGATGGTCTGGCTGATCCACGGCCCGTTCTCCGAACGGATCGCCGCCCGGGTTCTGGGCTGGTGCTGGCTGGCGTTGACCCTGGTCGGGGTGCCGTGGTTGCTGAGCTTTGCCCAGCCGAGCATCTGGCAGGGCGGCCGGGCCTGGTATCTGGCCTGGGCCGGGCTGGTCTACATCGTGGCGGCGCTGGCGACGCTGGGCTGGATCGCGGCGACCGGCATCCAGCGCGCTAGCTACCCGCCAGGATCGCGTTGATGCCGTGGGCCATCGCCACGTCGTTTTCGGTGATCCCGCCAGCCGAATGTGTCACCAGGGCGAAAGTCACCGTCCGCCAGCGGATGTCGATGTCTGGATGGTGGTCTTTGGCCTCGGCGTGGTCGGCGACCCGGCGCACCGCGTCGATGCCGGCGAGAAACGACGGGAACTTGACCGACCGGCGCAGCGTCCCGCCGGCGTGCTCCCAGCCGTCGAGGTCGTCCAGCGCCGCGGCCACCTGCTCATCGGTGAACACAGCCATACAGCCCACGGTACTGCGGTCGGCGTGTCACGCCAGCGGGCCTGGAGCCATCGTGGTCGAGTTCGGTATACCGTCACCGACCATGCCGAACCGGATCGTCGTCGCGGGGGCCGTCATCGCCGGGTCGACGGTGCTGGTCGCGCAGCGGTGCCGCCCGCCGGAGCTGGCCGGCCGCTGGGAGCTTCCCGGCGGCAAGGTCGCACCTGGCGAGACCGAGCCCGCAGCGCTGGCCCGGGAGCTGGCCGAGGAACTGGGTGTGGATGCCGACGCCGTCGAGGTGGGAGCGCGCCTCGGTGACGACGTCGCGCTGGATGCCGACACGACGCTGCGGGCCTACCGGGTCAGCCTCGCCCGCGGCGAACCACGCCCGCACGACCACCGGGCGCTGCGCTGGGCCACCGCAGAGGAGCTGCCCGGCATCGACTGGGTGCCGGCCGACCGCGCCTGGCTGCCGGAGCTGACCCGGACGCTACAGACAGGTTGACGAAATCGGCACAGCCACTTCCCAGCGTGGAGTTATGGTCGTCTGGCGATATAAGCCCTATGCTGGCGGATTGCTGGCCTGATGCGCGGCGGGTCCGTGCGCCGAGCTGTGACCGGGTCGACGCGGAGCCGAAAGACGCGGAAAGACGCCGTCCCACCTATAGAAACCAGTGGTCGAGTGTGCAGCGACCCCAAGGAGATTCCCGGATGACCACAACACCTCACATCGGTAGCCCGCTTGAGGAGTTGCTCGAACGCAGCGGCCGGTTCTTCACCCCCGGTGAGTTCTCTGCTGACCTGCGCACCGTCACCCGCCGCGGCGGGCGGGAGGCCGACGCCTTCTACCGCGACCGGTGGAGCCACGACAAAGTGGTCCGCTCCACGCACGGGGTCAACTGCACCGGGTCGTGCTCGTGGAAGATCTTCGTCAAGGGCGGGATCATCACCTGGGAGAACCAGGCAACCGACTATCCGACGGTGGGTCCGGACCGTCCCGAGTACGAGCCCCGCGGCTGCCCGCGCGGCGCGTCGTTCTCCTGGTACTCCTACTCGCCGACCAGAGTGCGCTATCCGTACGCCCGCGGTCTGCTGGTGGAGATGTTCCGGGAGGCCAAAGCCCGTCTCGGTGACCCGGTGCTCGCGTGGGCGGAGATCCAGGCCGACCCGCAGCGTCGCCGGCGCTACCAGCAGGCCCGCGGCAAGGGCGGGCTGGTGCGGGTGAGTTGGGCCGAGGCCGCTGAATTGATCGCCGCCGCCCATGTGCACACCATCAAGGAATACGGTCCCGACCGGATAGCCGGGTTCTCGCCGATCCCGGCGATGTCGATGGCGTCGTACGCGGCCGGCTCACGGTTCTTCGAGCTGATCGGCGCCCCGATGACGTCGTTCTACGACTGGTACGCCGACCTGCCGGTCGCCTCGCCGCAGGTGTTC
>NZ_JBYCKY010000796.1:0-1951 GCF_057473605.1 Mycobacterium sp. TH-M82
TCGTCTGCAGGGGCGACAGGACTTGAACCTGCAACCTGCGGTTTTGGAGACCGCTGCTCTGCCAGTTGAGCTACGCCCCTTCGCGGTCGGCAGGCCACCCTGGATCGTCGCCGCCGGTCACGAGCGCCGCCGTTCGACTCACGGAAAGCGCTGGTGGTGGGAGAACCCCGAAGTCAGAGTGTACATCGGCGCGGGTGTCAGGTACTAATCAAGCTGTTCGGACGACCTGGCCGGTTTCGACGTCCCACTTGAGGTTGACCGACTCGTCGCCCTCGTGGCCCATCATGGTGGTGAATGACTCCAGAACCAGCTCACCGGCGTCGTTGGTGCACAGGTTATGAGTCACCACGATGTCGGCGCCGAACCGTTCGTTCACCGAGGCGATCTCCATCCGGGCGTACAGTGTGTCACCGGCCTTGATCGGCTTGTGGTAGATGAACCTCTGGTCGACCTGGACCATCTGCATGGTGGTGTAGCCGGTGTCGACGTGGCGGAAGAAGTCGGCCTGGCACAGCTTCCCGAGAATCACCGCGAATGTCGGTGGTGCGACCAGTGAGTCGTAACCCAACTCGGCGGCCGCGTCCTCGTCAAAACTCGCCGGATCCTCGGCTTTGACCGCGTGAGCGTATTCGCGGATCTTCTCCCGGCCAACCTCGAACGATTCCGGGTAGCACCAGACCATGCCCCGCACATCGGTTTTGATCGCCATGATCAGGCGAGCCTGGCCGATGCCACCGCGCGGCCGAAGATCTTCTTCCCATCGGTCGTGGCCGTGAGCGCAATCGTCACCGACTTCGTCTCCGGGTCAACGGATTTGATCCGGCCCTTGAACACGATCTCGGCGCCCTTGCCGTCGTTGGGCACCGGCACCACGGCGGTGAATCGCACGTTGTACTCGGTGACGGCGCCGGGGTCACCGATCCACGCCGTCAGGTAGCTGCCGCCCAGCCCCATGGTCAGCATGCCGTGCGCGATCGCGGTGTCCAAGCCGACCTGCTTGGCGATCTCGTCGTCCCAGTGGATCGGGTTCAGGTCACCGGATACCCCTGCGTAGTTCACCAGGTCCGCCCGGGTCAATGGAATGACCTTCTCCGGCAGCTGGTCACCCACCTTGACCGAACTGAACTCACGCAGCGCCATCGCTAAAGCCCTCTTCTCCGTCTTCGGCACGGCCCGCCAGGGTCGTGTAGGTCTCCTGCACGATGTCACCGGCCTCGTCGGTGACGATGTTCTTGGTCACGATGATCTCGGTGCCGTGCGCCCGGCGCACCGAGTCCACGTAGACGTCGCAGTACAGCTTGTCGCCGGCCTTGACCGGCTTCAAAAACTTCAGCACCTGGTCGACCTGGACGATCTGCGCGTCGTTGGTGGTGATGTGGGCGTCGGCGAAGAAGGCGCTCTGGGCGGCGTACCCGAACACCGAGATGAACGTCGGCGGGGCGAGCAGCCCGTCGTAGCCGAGTTCGGTGGCCGCCTTCTCGTCGAAGCTGGCCGGGTCCTCGGCTTTGACCGCGTGAGCGTATTCGCGGATCTTCTCCCGCTCTACCTCGTAGTGGTCGGGGTAGCGGTAATGCATCCCGACGACGTCTTTGCGCAACGACACGGCTGTCTAACCTACCTAGCCAGGTGAGTAATTGCCCGCGACCCGCGGTTCACCGCGATTCGCGGTGCAGCTGGTGTTTGCCGCAGTTGGGGCAGAACTTCTTCAGCTCCAGCCGGTCGGGGTCGTTGCGGCGGTTCTTTTTGGTGATGTAGTTGCGGTGCTTGCACACCTCGCAGGCCATGGTGATCTTCGGCCGTACGTCGGTACTGGACGCCACGTCAGCTGCCCTCTTTCATGTTTGCGGTTGTTGTGTCGTTGTTGCGTTGTAGCGATGGCCGGACTCGAACCGGCGACCTAACGATTATGAGTCGTTCGCTCTAACCGACTGAGCTACATCGCCTCGGGGCC
>NZ_JBYCKY010000797.1:0-1702 GCF_057473605.1 Mycobacterium sp. TH-M82
GCTGTTCGCCGCCAACTGCGCCTGGCTGGCGGCCGCGGTGATCGCCCATAACCTGCTGCGCGCCGCAGGCACCCTCGCTGGTGGCCATCACACCGTCGCCCGGGGCGCCACCCTGCGCCGCGACCTGGTCAACATCCCGGCCCGCTTCGCCGCCCCGGCCCGCAAACCGATGCTGCACCTGCCCGCGCACTGGCCCTGGCGAACCGGGTGGAAACTCGTGTGGCACAACGTCATCAGCTACCCAACCGCGCAACCCCGCGCAGCCTGACCCGACCGACGAACCCTGTCCACCCTGCCCTCCCAGGCCCGACCCGAGGAACCTCACAACAAGGAACAGCTGGTACAGGCCAGCAGATCACGCACGCCCACACCATCCCCAGCCACCGCGATGGTGCAGAAATCAACCTCGCGAGACGCCGGCTGAAAAGCAGGCGGAAGTGAGTGCGGTACCCGTAGTCCGATGGTGCCGGGCTGTCCCAGGTCAAAACGACCCGGATCCTGGCCAGCCTTTCTCGATGCCAGTGAGGTACGCACACGAGGACTTTGATAGTCGCGCCATCTTGCTTGGCGAGTTAATTCCTTCATAGCCATCCTTGCCGGAGAGCAAGTTGCGTCGGAACGCGCTATGGAGTTTAGTGAAATCGCCCGTACCATCCTGCTCGGAGGTATAGTCCCCCCCGGGCATGGTGGCTGGTAAACGATAAACGCACTTTGCCCCTCGGTCGATGGTGACCAGCTGGGAGGATCAGGTATGTCGTATGTGATGGCGGCGCCGGACTCGATCGCGGCGGCCGCTACGGACTTGGCGGTCGTCGGTTCGACGGTCAACGCGGCCCATATGGCGGCGGCCTCAACCACCGCGGTGGTGCCCGCGGCCGACGATGAGGTATCGACGGCCGTCGCCAACCTTTTTTCCGGCGTGGGCCAGGAATTTCACCACCTAGTGGGGGAGGCGGCGACATTCCACACCCAGTTCATGGAGCATTTGAACACGAGTGCGAAGTCGTATGCGGCCACCGAGGCCACCGCCATCGCATCGCTGAAGAGCACCGCGAACACATACGTCACCGGCGTGAACGGCTTCGCTACTTCGGTGATCAACCAGGCGCTCGACATCCACACCACGCTTACGCAAACATTGCAGCAGATAGCCGGTGTGTTCGAACTTTCGGTCATGGTGCCTTACGAAACTTTGGTTCTGCTATATTTGACGTTGGCTTTAATGATAGGCGTAGTCGAACTTTTAATGAAGTATGCGGGTGTAGCGATTCCGATCCCATAATCGGATTTCGGCTGACCCAATCGGCCCATCAGAAACCTGCGCATTGGTTTAATTTCAAATCGAGAAATAACCGTCTTAGTTTGCTAATTTTATGCAAATTTGATTTGGCACCGCAGGATTAGTGCGCGTATTTTATCCCCACGCCTGGGTGGAACCGCGCTGCCGCGGCGCTGCTGAACTTAGCCCTCGATCTAGACCGACAGCTGCGGCAGTTCGACTGTGACAGCGTCGTCGTTCGCCGGCGGGTCCTTTTTGAGCAGCAGGGACCGCACCAGCGGACGCGATCCCACAGGGCGAAGCATGAAACTGGCCGGGCGCGGCCGCACCTTTTGTGGCCACCAGAACCAGCGTCCGAGCAGCGCGGCGATGGACGGTGTCATGAACGAGCGCACGACCAAGGTGTCGAACATCAGGCCCAAT
>NZ_JBYCKY010000798.1:0-3557 GCF_057473605.1 Mycobacterium sp. TH-M82
GCGCGCTCGGGGTGCAGGCCGAAGGCTCCGGAACGATGAACAACGTCACCTTCGGCAACCGGCACCACCAGTACTACGAGACGATCGGGTCGGGTTCGGGCGCCGGTGACGGCTTCGCCGGAGCCTCGGCTGTGCAGACCCACATGACGAACTCCCGGCTCACCGACCCCGAAGTCATCGAAATGCGCTTCCCGGTGCTGTTGCGCGAGTTCGCGATCCGGCGCGGCAGTGGCGGCACCGGACACTGGCGCGGCGGCGACGGCGCCGTCCGCCGGATCGAGTTCACCGCACCGATGACTGTGAGCACGCTGTCGAGTCACCGCAGCGTCGCGCCGTACGGCATGGCCGGCGGGTCGCCCGGAAGGCTGGGGCACAACCGCGTGGAACGCGCCGACGGCAGCGTGGTTGAACTGGCCGGATGCGATTCGGCCGAGGTCGCGCGCGGCGACGTGCTTGTCATCGAAACCCCCGGCGGCGGCGGGTATGGCAGCCCGACCTGAAATGCCGGCACTTCTCGGGCGGCGGTGCCAGCGGTTAGTATCCCGCGATGCGACAACAGTGCAGCCGGCGCGGCTTTCTCGGCCTCACCGGGGCGGTGGCGCTGCTGGCAACCGCGGGATGCTCGTCGGAGAACCCCGACGACACGTCGGCGGACAAGCCGGTCACGATCGCCCACCTTTTCGGCGAGACCACCATCGCCGAACCAC
Organism: Mycobacterium sp. TH-M82; assembly: GCF_057473605.1. Classification (NCBI taxonomy): domain Bacteria; kingdom Bacillati; phylum Actinomycetota; class Actinomycetes; order Mycobacteriales; family Mycobacteriaceae; genus Mycobacterium; species Mycobacterium sp. TH-M82. The sequence goes on from NZ_JBYCKY010000798.1 coordinate 708, forward strand.
CCAAGCGGGTGGTCTGCGCTGGTTATACCGGTCAGGACGACCTGCTCGCGGTGGGTGTGGTGCCGATCGCGGTGACCAACTGGTTCGGCGACCAGCCGTTCGCCGTGTGGCCCTGGGCCCAGTCCAAACTCGGCGACGCGAAGCCGGTTGTGCTCAACCTGGACGACGGGATACCGGTCAAGCAGATCGCCGAACTCAAACCGGATCTGATCGTGGCGACGAACGCCGGGGTGGACGCCGAAACCTACCAGGAGCTGTCGGCGATCGCCCCGACCCTGCCGCAGTCAGACGGCGACGCTTTCTTCGAACCGTGGAAAATCCAGGCCACGGTCATCGCCCGGGCGGTCTTCCAAGCCCAGCAGATGCAGTCGCTGATCGACGGTGTGGACGGTAAATTCGCCGACGTCGCGACAGATCACCCCGCCTTCAAAGACAAGACGGTGCTGCTGCTGCAGGGCAGCCTTGACCACGGCAACGTGGGCGTCACCAGGGGCTGGCGCACCGAGTTCCTGACCCAGATGGGGCTGGCCGTCGCCGATCAGCCGGCCCTGATCGGCCACGACCAGATCAAGACGGCGCTCGGCGCCGTCGACGTTGTGATCTGGGCCACCGAAAGCGACGACGAGAAGAATTCCCTGCTGGCCGACCCGGACATCGCCGCCATGCAACGCCGCAGCGTCTTCACCACCAAGGATCAGGCCGGGGCGATAGCGTTCGGATCCCCGCTGAGCTACCCGCTGGTGGCCGATCAACTGCCCGCCCTGATCGCCGGAATCGTCGGCTAACGTTCGGGTAGCGTTCGCGAGATGGAGCCTGCCGCGGACCTGGTTGAAGCGATCCGGGGCGACGTCAGATGACGCCCACCGTGCTGGCAGCGAATCTGGTGCACACCATGGATCCGGGCCGGCCGACTGCCGAGGCGGTCGCCGTCGCGGCGGGACGCATCGTCGCGGTGGGTTCGCGTCGGGAGGTGCTCGCCCAGGTCGGCGCGGGTGCGCCGATATCGAACCTCGACGGCGTGCTGCTGCCCGGCTTCATCGACGCCCACCATCACTTCTGCCAGGCTGCGCTCGACCGCCGCACACCTGGACTGCACCTACCGCCCGGTTCGTCGATCATCGACCTGCAGGAGCAGATAACGGCTGCGCGACAACGCACGCCGGGCAGTGGCTGGTTGCGGTTGCAGGCCTACGACCCGATGAAACTGGTAGAACGGCGGTCGCCGACCGCCGCGGAACTCGACGAAGTCTGCTCCGACCGGCCGCTGCTGGTGGCGGCCTACTCCTGGCACGAGGGTGTGCTGAACACGGCTGGGCTCGCCGCGATGGGCTGGCAACCCAACAGCCCCGACCCACTACACGGCGCGTTGTCTCGCCGTCGTGGCCGCCTCACCGGCGAGGTCCTCGAAGCGGCATTCTTCCTGGCGGAGGCAACTTCTCGAGGCAGCCTGCTCGAGAACGCCGGAGACGCCTGGATCGCCGAAGCGCAGGCACACGGACGCGAGCTGCTGGCGCACGGAATCGTCCGGGTGGGCGACGCCGCCGTTCCGCCGGTATTCGACCCGCTCTACGACCGGGCCGCAGAGGCCGCGATGCTTGGCGTCACCGTGCACCGGATGCCGGTCGCGGAGCGATCATTTCTGGAACCGCGGACCGCCGGCGGCCGCAGAACCGGCGACGGGCCGGCGGGCGCGCCGACCGGGCCGGCGAAGCTGTTCCTCGACGGCGCCGACCGATGCGCGATGTGCATGTCTGGGCTGCAGCTGGCCACGATGATCGGGCTGACGCTGCATCGTGCCGTGACCGGCGGCGGGCTGGCGGCGCTGCGCGCAAACATGCGGATCGGCCGGATCCGGCTGGTGGGCACGCAGTTCAGGGTCGGAACACCGTTCTTCGAACCCGATGGGCTCCGCGACGCAATGCGCTCTGCCGCCGCACACGGAAACCAGATAGCCGTCCACGCCCTGGGCAATTGGGCGGTCGAACGTGCCTGCGACGCACTGAAGCTGGTCAGTGAAGTCCACGATCGGCCAGGGCACCCGCGGTTGGAGCACACCATGCTGCTCACCGCCGGCACCGAAAAGCGCATCGCGGACTGCGGCGCCGTCGCCGTGGTCCAGCCGTACTTCCTGCGTGAGATAGGCGACCAGCTACTCCAACGGGGGCTGCCCGGGGGAATCGGCGTCAAACCACTGGCCACACTGGCCGATGCCGGTGTACGGCTGGCCGGCAGCTCGGACTATCCGGTAGCCGGCTACGACGTGCTGCACGCGATCCGCGCCGCAGTCACCCGGGAAACACCGTCTGGCACCCGACTACAGCCGAGCGAGGCGATCTCCGTCAACGCCGCACTCGCCGCCTACACCAGCGGCGGCGCTGCCGCGCTCGGAGTCGAACACGACACCGGGACCCTCACCGAAGGAAAAATCGCCGATCTGGTTCTGCTCAGTGCCGACCCGCTGGAAGTCGAGCCGACCCGACTGCAGGACATCTCGGTGCGGGCCACCTGGCGAGACGGCGCCCGGGTCTACCAAAGATAATGTGGGCGTGTGGGCGTGTGGGTGCGGTGCCCGCAACCTGGTAGACCGGGGGTGTGTCCACCCAGGTCCACACCGCCCGCCTGGTCCACACCGCCGATCTGGACGCCGAGACTCGGCACGACGCCCGTCAGATGGTCGTGGCGGCCTACGCCGGAGCGTTCGGCGACATCGACTGGCAGCATGCCCTGGGTGGCATGCACGCGCTCATCTGGCGACACGGCGCGCTCATCGCGCACGGCGCGGTGGTGCAGCGCCGCCTGCTCTACCGGGGCAGGTCGCTGCGGTGCGGTTACGTCGAAGCGGTTGCTGTG
>NZ_JBYCKY010000799.1:0-1253 GCF_057473605.1 Mycobacterium sp. TH-M82
GAGCTAGGAACCGCTCACGACCACACGAGCATCGCCCAATAGCCCGACCGGTCAACCAGCGCCCCCACAATGGCCGTTCGACACCAGCCACCTAGAGTCGGTTGCCGCCGCCCTCTGCGACGAGCCGAGCCACGACGGAGGCCCCGGCAACCACTGCACAGACCCGCTGTGCGACGACATGCTGTTCCAGATCCGGCACCGGTAATCGCCGATGTTGTGCGGGTCCGGTTCGGCCTGTGACTATGTGCCTATGCCAGACCAGGACGAGGAACCTGCCCGGCACCTCACATGGGAAGAACTGCAGGATGCCGGGTTCGTCTGCATCCTGCCGCCGATGACCCCTGAGCTGCAGCGGTACTTCGACGGCCTGGACGAGGCCGGCCGGCGCGCTGAGGCAGCCGACACCGAGGACGGGCGGTAACACTGCGACAGGGCGCTGCCAGCCGCAGACGCGTATCTATGTAGTGGAGGGGTAACGCCACCGCGCCCCGGTGGCTGTCAAGTGCAGACGCCTTCCTACATTATGAGGGGCCTGACGGCCCGGAAGCCATGAACGCGTGATCCACGCCACTCGCCAGGGTGGCTGTCAAGGAATTCGCACGTATATACCTTATGAGGGGCTAACGCCACCCCGGAAGGTGGCTGTCAAGGTGTCACGTATCTACAGGTTGAGTGGGTAACACCTTCCTACATAGTGGATGGCTGTCAAGGTGTCACCTTCCTACATTGTGGAAGGCTACGTGGCACCGCAGCTCGCGGTGGCCGTCAAGGAATTACACGTATCTAGTTCATGGAGGGGTAAGCCCTCTCCCCAGACTTGCGAGCAGCTCGGCGGCGATCCCGCCTAGAGCGCCGCAATCAGCGGTCGATGGAACCTCTCCTCCCGTCGACCGACTGACTTGGAGACCGTGTGGGGCGGTCTCCTCGGACGTGAGCCCTGAGCCGCGTCCCTCCTCTCGGAGTCCCAAAGGGGTCAGCCATTCCCCGTATCTCCGCTCCGAGAGTTGAGCTTCCTCCCGCCTCGGCCTGATGGCCGGGGCTCTTCTTTTTGCCCATCACCGATAGATCGCCTGTCAGCGGCAGGCAGCCCACCGATGGCCCGTCAGCGGCGGGCCGGGAAGAGAAGTAGCGAAATGCCCCGATGCACCTTGCCGGGATGCGTTTCGTCAAGTGATTTGGCCCCACTGTTCTGCATGAATTTTGGCCCCGGGCGTTGGTGTTGGGGGCTTGATCGTTGGTGGCTGGTTTGGCGG
>NZ_JBYCKY010000800.1:0-1928 GCF_057473605.1 Mycobacterium sp. TH-M82
ACCAGCCGCCGCGCCGCAGCTGGTGGGACCGGCTGACCGGAAACCACGACGGCTACGGCTTCGAGATCGACGGCCGCGACGAGATCGGCGCCCAGGCTCTCACCGAGCTGGCCGGGCGCGCCATCAACGATGTCGCCAACACCGTCACCCAGTCCGCAGACCACGTGATGGGATTCTTCTTGCGGCTACGTACCGAACTGGGGTTCTATCTCGGGTGTGTGAACCTGCGGGACCGGCTCACCAAATCCGGTGTTCCGACCTGTTATCCGGTGCCGACCACGGCCGACGAGCCGCGGTTTGGCTGTCGCGATCTGCGCGATGTGGGGCTGTGCCTGACCACCACCGAGACAGTCACCGGCAACGACGTCGACGCCGACGGCAAGTCGCTGGTCATGGTCACCGGTGCCAACGAAGGCGGCAAGTCGACGTTTCTGCGCAGCGTCGGCGCCGCGCAGGTGATGATGCAAGCCGGCATGTTCGTCACCGCCGAGTCGTTGCACGCCAATGTCCGAGACGGCGTCTTCACGCATTTCAAAAGGGAGGAAGACGTCACCATGACACAGGGGAAGCTCGACGAGGAACTCGCCCGGATGAGTCAGATCGCCGACCACATCGGGGCGAAGTCGTTGCTGCTGTGCAACGAATCGTTCGCCTCCACCAACGAACGCGAGGGGTCGCAAATCGCCCGGAACATCGTGCGCGCCCTGGTCGATACGGGTGTCAAAGTGGTTTTCGTCACCCACCTCTACGACCTTGCCCACAGCCTGTTCGCCCGCCGAGACCCCGCTGACTTGTTCCTGCGGGCCGAGCGCCGCCCCGATGGCGCACGCACCTTCCGGCTGATGCCCGGCGAACCCGAACCCACCAGTTACGGGGAGGATTCGTTCCGGCGGGTCTTCGGCATCCCGGCCCGGGGTGAATGAGTACCGGACGAACTACCGGGGTTGAGCGGGCGCGTGCACCACGAGCGGCACGCCGGGGAAGTAGGCCGCCATCTCCGAGCGCGCCCGGCGCAGCGCGGCGGTGCCGTAGCCCTTCTTGCGATGCGCGGGATCAATCCAGATCCGCACGTTCACCTCGCCGCGGGCGAGGTCGCCGAAAACCATCCCGACCTTCTCGATCCCGTCGACCGCGACGAACCACACGGCGTCTTCGTCGTCGACGCGCGCCAGCCCCGAATGGATCTCGTCATCGAGACCGTCGGCCGGGCGGCCGGAACCGTCGCCGCTGGCGTCGACGTCGGCGGTGCGCAGGGCGAAGATGTCGCGGTCCGCTTCGCCGGCGAACGGACGCAGCATCAACGTCTCGCCCAGGCTCGCCGGCCGCTCACCCAGGGTGAACGTCAGCTCGTTGTTCAGGTCGTCGAGTTCCGCGGCGATCGTGCGCCGCGAATCCTTGGTGAGTTGGTCGAACGACATCCCCATCACCGCCTCACAGCCCAGCGGTGATGTCCCGAGCAGTGCCGCGATGGCCTTGACCGCAGCGGGCCGGTCGTCGGAATCCACGATGACATCGAGCACCTCATGGCGGCGCTCCATCGCTTTGAGCAAGGCATCGGTAATCGCACGGCGGGAGACAGCTTGGTCGAGAGCGGTCATGGCACAAGCGTAGATCGCATCCGCGCGCCCCGCACTACTCCGGAAGGCGCAACTCCGGCTTCTCCACCTCCTCGATGTTGACGTCTTTGAAGGTGACCACCCGCACCTGCTTGACGAATCTGGCCGGCCGGTACATGTCCCACACCCACGCATCGGACAGCTGCAACTCGAAATACACCTCGCCGTCGGCGTTACGCGGCACCATCTCCACCCCATTGGCCAGATAGAACCGTCGCTCGGTCTCCACCACGTAGCTGAACTGGCCCACGATGTCCTTGTATTCGCGGTACAGCGAGAGCTCCATCTCGGTTTCGTACTTCTCGAGATCCT
>NZ_JBYCKY010000801.1:0-4801 GCF_057473605.1 Mycobacterium sp. TH-M82
GACGATTTCCCGTCGGGATAAAACTCGGCGATGCTCAACGACGCCAGGTCCAGATGCAGCCGATACAGCATCCCCGGGCCGGCGGCGAGCGCCATCCGCAGCAGCATCTTGATCGGGGTCACATGTGACACCACGAGCACCGTGGCGCCGCCGTGTGCGGCGACGATCCGGTCCCGCACCCGCACGACGCGCCCGTGTACGGCGTCGAAGCTCTCACCGCCGGGCGGTGTCGTGGCAGTGTCGGCCAGCCAGCGCCGATGCAACTCGGGATCGCGGGTGGCGGCCTCGGCGAACGTCAGGCCTTCCCACGCACCGAAGTCCGTCTCGACCAAGTCGTCGTCGACGGCTACCGTCTTCAGCCTGAGCGCCTTGGCGGCGGTGGCGGCGGTGTCGTGGCACCGCTGCAGCGGAGACGTCACGACCGCCGCGATGCCACCCCGCTGCGCGAGGTACCGCGCGGCCGCGTCGGCTTGCCGCCGCCCGAGTTCGGTGAGTGCCGGGTTGCCGCGTCCGGAGTAGCGCCGCTGCGCCGACAGTTCGGTTTGGCCGTGGCGTAGCAGCAGCAGCCGGGTGGGTGTGCTGCGGGCCCCGGTCCAGCCCGGCCCGACCGCAGTGGCCGCAGCGATACCGGCCTGCTCGGCCGCGGCCGGCACGGAAACCCCGGGGACCTCAGCGGCGGCGTCCATCGCTTCGTTGGCCAACCGGTCAGCGTAGGAGTTCTTTTCCCGCGGCACCCAGGTGTAGCCGATCCGGTCGAACCTGGACGCCAACGCGCGGGCCTGGGCGTGCAGCGGGGCCAGGGCCGGGTGTTTGACCTTCCACCGGCCGGCCATCTGCTCGACCACCAGCTTGGAATCCATGAACACCGCGACCTCGGTGGCACCAAGTCGCACCGCCTCATCCAAACCTGCGATCAGACCCCGGTATTCGGCGACGTTGTTGGTGGCCCGGCCGATCGCCTGCTTGCTTTCGGCCAGCACCGTCGAGCGATCGGCGGTCCACACCACCGACCCGTACCCGGCCGGCCCGGGGTTGCCGCGCGACCCGCCGTCGGCCTCGACCAAGACTTTCAGGGCTTTCCGGACTTTCATCGCATCGTCAGTGAGCGAAGTCCTCGACCCGCAGCAGGATTGCGCCGCACTCCGGGCAGCGCAGCACATCGTCGTCGGCGGCTGCGGAGATCCGGGCCAACTCGCCGCGGTCGATCTCGATCCGGCAGGCGCCGCACTGGCGTCCCCGCAGCGGCCCGGCGCCCACACCGCCGGCAGCACGCTGTCGCTCGTAGAGCGCGAGCAGTTGCGGGTCGAGCATCGCGGTCAGCTCGTCACGCCGTGACACGCGCTGCTGACGGCTGCTTTCGATCTCGGCCAGCGTGGTGTCCAGCGCCTGCTGCGCGGCGGTCAGGTCGGCCTGCAGCGCCTCGATGGCCGTCGACTCGGCGTTCTGTTGAACTTGCAACTCCTCACGGCGCTCCAGCACCTCCAGCAGAGAGTCCTCCAAGCTGGATCGGCGTCGTTGCAGCGTCTGCAACTCGTGTTGCAGATCGGAAAGCTGCTTGGCATTGGTCACCCCGGAATCCAGCATCGAGCGATCCCGCTCCTCCCGCTGGCGCACCGCGTCGATCTCCGACTCGAAACGCGCCGCCTGGGTGTCCAGATCCTCCAGCGCAAGCCCGACCGAGGCCAGCCGGTCACCGACGGAGGTGTGGTCAGCTTGGATGCGTTCACGGTCCTTCTGCGCGGGAAGGTTTGCGGCCCGATGCACCATCCGGGACAGTTCGGCGTCCAGCTCCGCCAACTCGAGAAGTGAACGTTGCTGTGCCACTTCAGCTTTCATAGCTCACCCGCTCTAGCCTCCCCTGAACGTGCCACGAGGTTCCACGGATCGGTGCGCACCGTAGCGGTCTGCACCGGCAGGGACGCCCCGAAAGCCGACCTCAGCACGTCGGCGGCCTGGCCGCACCACGGGTATTCGCTGGCCCAGTGCGCCACATCGACCAGGGCCACCGCAGAGCTGCGACGGTGCTCGTCGGCCGGGTGATGGCGCAGGTCGGCCGTGACGTATGCGTGCACGTCGGCGTTCGCCGCGGCGCTCAACAGCGAATCGCCGGCACCACCGCACACCGCCACCCGCAACACCGCCCGACCGGGATCGCCGGCGGCGCGCACCCCCCACGACGTGGCCGGCAACCCCGCACACACCCGGGAGACGAACTCGCTCAGCGGCTCCGGCCGCGGCAGTGTGCCGATCCGGCCCAGCCCTGTTCCCTCGGGCAGCGGCTGCAACGCGAAGACGTCGAAGGCGGGCTCCTCGTAGGGATGCGCGGCCCGCATGGCCGCCCGGACCGCTTCGCGGGCCCGTGCCGGTGCCACCACCTCGACCCTGTCCTCGGCCACCCGTTCGACGGTGCCGACCTGGCCGATCGCCGGTGACGCCCCGTCGCGGGGCAGGAACTGTCCGGTTCCGGCGACGCTCCAGCTGCACTGCGCGTAGTCGCCGATCTCGCCGGCGCCGGCGGCGAACACCGCGGCCCGCACGACCTCGGCGTGCTCGGCCGGCACGTAGATCACCCACTTGTCGGCATCCGGACTGGCGGGCGTCGACTCCAGCACCGACTCGACAGTCAGTCCCAGCGCATCCGCCAGCGCGTCGGATACCCCGGGCGAGGCCGAGTCGGCATTGGTGTGCGCGGTGAACAGTGAACACCCCGAGCGGATCAGCCGGTGCACCAACGCACCCTTGGGGGTACTGGCCGCCACCGTGTCCACCCCGCGCAGCAGCAGCGGGTGATGGGCCAGCAGCAGCCCGCCATCGGGGACCTCGTCGACCACCGCGGCGGTGGCGTCCACCGCGATCGTCACCGAATCCAGCAGGTCGCCGGGGTCGCCACAGACCAGCCCGACAGAGTCCCACGGCTGGGCCAGCCGCGGCGGATAAGCCGCATCCAGAACGTCGATGACGTCAGCCAGCCGCACGGTCACATCTGAAGACAGTAGTGCGCCGCCCGTCGTCGTCGGCGGATCGGGGAGAATGGACCGGTGCCCGACCCGGAGCTCCACGTCACCTTCGTCTGCACCGGCAACATCTGCCGGTCGCCGATGGCTGAGAAGATGTTCGCCCACCAGATCGCCGAGCGCGGCCTGACCGGCGCGGTGCGGGTGAGCAGTGCAGGCACCGCCGACTGGCATGTCGGCAAGGGCGCCGACGAGCGCACCAGCCGGGTGCTGCGGGCCCACGGCTACCCCACCCGTCACTACGCCGCACAGGTCGGCTCCGACCACCTGGCGGCCGATCTGATCGTGGCGCTGAGCCGCAACCACGCCTTCTGGCTGCGCCGGTTGGGTGTGCCGACCGATCGGGTCGCGATGCTGCGGTCGTTCGACCCGCTCTCGGGCGCGGCCGACGTCGAAGACCCCTACTACGGCGACCACGACGACTTCGAGCAGGTTTTCACCGTCATCGCGGCCGCTCTGCCGGGGCTGCACAGCTGGGTCGACGAGCGGCTGGCGCAGAACGGGCAAAACGGGAGCGGCTGATGCGGCGGTGGGCCTTCCTGCTGCGTCCGGGCTGGTTGGTCCTGGCCGCGGTGGTGCTGGCCTTCGCCTATCTGTGTCTGACAGTGCTGGCGCCGTGGCAGCTCGACAAGAACACCGCCACGTCACGGGAGAACAGCCAACTCGAGCACTCACTAACCGCCACACCGGTCCCGCTGACAACGCTACTGCCGCATCAGGATTCGACGGCACCTTCCGCGCAGTGGCGCCCCGTGACCGCGGTCGGCCGGTATCTGCCGGAAGCGCAGGTGCTGGTCCGGTTGCGGGTGGTCGAGGGTGAGCCTGCGTTCGAGGTGCTGGTACCGTTCGCGGTCGATCACGGCCCAACCGTGCTGGTCGACCGTGGCTATGTGCGTCCCGAGCACGGCTCGCGGGTGCCCCCGATCCCCCTGCCGCCGGCTGACACGGTGAGCATCACCGCGCGGCTGCGCGACTCGCAGTCGCCGGTGCCCGGCCGGGAGCCGCTGTCGGAGAAAGGTGTTCGGCAGGTGTATTCCGTCAACACCGCACAGGTCGCGGCGTTGACCGGCGTGCCGCTGACCGGGTCCTATCTGCAACTGGTCGACGGCCAACCCGGCGGGCTGGGCGTGATCGGGCTGCCACAGATGGACGCCGGGCCGTTTTTGTCCTACGGCATCCAGTGGATCGTATTCGGCATCATCGCACCGATCGGGCTGGGCTATTTCGTATTCTCCGAGGTCCGCACGCGTCGCCGAGAGGACGAGCCGACTGTCCCGCCTGCCCCTGCTGAGGGTCCTTCGCCGCCGATGACGGTCGAGGAGAAACTCGCCGACCGCTACGGCCGGCGGCGCTGACACACGCCATAGCCGCGATAGCCGCGCTGGCGCGCACCGAACTCACTACCAGCGGACCCGACGCAGCCGTTGCCCTTCTCGCTGGTGCAACTTCACTGAGTTGACACCAGCACAGAATGAACTACTATCTACGTATGCATGCGGATAACAATAAAGCGTCACGGCTTCCCGACGATCACGTCGGCCTGGTCGTCGAGGTGTTCCGGATGCTCGCCGATGCCACCCGAGTGCAGGTGTTATGGGCGCTCACCAGTCGAGAGTTATCGGTGACTGAACTCGCCGAACACGTCGGCAAGCCAGCAGCGTCGGTGTCGCAGCATCTGGCGAAGCTCCGGATGGCCCGGCTGGTACGCACTCGGCGCGAGGGCACCACGATCTTCTACAGCGTGGAAAACGAGCATGTTTGCCAACTGGTCACCGATGCCGTTTTCA
>NZ_JBYCKY010000802.1:0-1095 GCF_057473605.1 Mycobacterium sp. TH-M82
TCCGGACGATGTCGGGTGCCTGGTAGCCCGGTGTGCCGTAGAGATAACCGAACGAGTTGATCCGGGACACCGCACCGAGGTCGATCAGCTTCAACTGTTCCTCGGTGAGCATGATGTTCTCCGGCTTCAGGTCGTTGTAGACCAAGCCGATGGAATGCAGATGACCCAGCGCGGGCAGGATTTCCAACATGTAGGCGATCGCCTGCGCGACCGTCAGCTTTCCGTCCTTGGCTTCTTTGAGGGACTGACCGCCTACGTACTCCATCACGATGTAGCCGACCGGGTCGCCGTGCGAGTCCGGGTGCTGCACGAAGTTGTAGATCTTCACAATCCCCGGGTGCGTCACCTCGGCGAGGAATTGCCGTTCCGCCATCGCGATCGCCTGGGCCTCGGCGTCACGGGAATGAACCAGGCCTTTGAGCACCACCGGCCGCTCGTTGACGTTGTGGTCGACCGCCAGGTAGACCCAGCCCAGTCCGCCGTGGGCGACGCAGCCTTTGATCTCATACTGGCCGGCCACCATGTCGCCCGGCTTCACCTGCGGCAGAAACGAATACGGGCTGCCGCAGTGCGGGCACCAGCCTTCCGATGCCGCTGGGCCGTCCGAACTGGACCGGCCCACCGGACGACCGCAGTTCCAGCAGAACCGCTTCGATTCGGCGACCACCGGGTCGGTCATCAGTGCCGCAAACGGATCGATGTCGGGCACCCGGGGGATTTCCACCATGCCGCCGCCCAGTCGGCGGCTCGGCGGGGTAGTGCGGGTTACCGCGGTTTGCCCCTGCGCCTTGCCGGTGTCGCTGTCGACGGTGTCGGAGTCCTCACCGGCGTGTGGGCGGAAAATCGCCCGGGTAGCCATCGGGCGATGGACCGACTCCGGTTCCGCCAGCATGTCCGCCGGTTGGGTCGGTGGGCCCACGTCCTGCTCCGGCTCTCGCTCAGCCACGGGTCACCGCTCCAGATACCTCGGAGCGGGCGGAGGGGGGGCCGGGCCGAGTACCGTCAACCACTTGCGGTACAGCGTGTTCCAGGTGCCGTCGCGCCGGATCCGTTCCAGTGTGCCGTTGACGAACCGGACCAGGCCGGTGTTTTCCA
>NZ_JBYCKY010000803.1:0-1062 GCF_057473605.1 Mycobacterium sp. TH-M82
CGTTGCTGACCGGCTGGGCAACGGGCTTGCCCGACAGTGCTTTCGACCACGACGGTCAGCTGACCAAGCGGGATCTGCGCGCGTCTGCCTTGGCCCGCCTGTTGCCGGTGCCCGGCCAGCTGCTGTGGGATGTCGGCGCGGGAGCCGGTTCGGTCGGCATCGAATGGATGCGCGCCCACCCGACCTGCCGGACGGTGGCGGTCGAATCGAATGAGGGCAGAGCAGAACGTATTTCACGCAATGCACGCAACCTCGGGGTGCCGACTCTCGGCGTCGTGTGCGGAATCGCGCCGATGGCACTCGCCGATCTGCCCGCGCCGGACGCGATTTTCCTCGGCGGTGGTGTCGCCGCAGCGCTCGTGGCGTGCCTGGCTGCCTTGCGTCCCGGGGGGCGCCTGGTGGCGCACGGGGTGACGGTGGAGACCGAGGCGGCGCTGGCGGCCGCTTACCGCGACCACGGTGGCGAGCTGACGCGCATCCACGTCGAGCACGCAGCCCCGCTCGGTGGGTTCACCGGGTGGACGCCCGCCCGCGCGGTCAGCCAGTGGGCTTGGACGAGCCCCTGATTCGGGCTGGGTCGTAGAGATGGCTCTCCCCGGCGCAAGGGTCGGCCGCTTCCGCTAACGCCCGGCCGACCAGGATCACCGCGGCCTGGCGCAGGCCCGCCGCTTCGACCGCATCGGCGATGTCGCCGATGGTGCCGCGCAGCACGAGTTGGTCCGGTTGTGAGGCACGGTAGACGACCGCGACCGGGCACTGCGCGCCGTACTTAGATGCCAATTCGGCTGTCAGCGCTCGGATCCGGGTGATCGCCAGGTGCAGCACCAGGGTGGCGCGGGTCGCGGCGAATGCCGACAGCGATTCGGTCTGCGGCATCGCGGTGGAGGCGGCCTGGGTTCGGGTCAGCACAACCGACTGCGTCACCAGCGGCACGGTGAGCTCACGGCCGAGGACGGCCGCCGCGGCAGCATACGCGGGGACCCCGGGAGTGACATCCCACGGAATCCCGGCCGCGTCGAGCCGGCGGGTCTGCTCGGACAGTGCGCTGTACAGCGACGGGTC
>NZ_JBYCKY010000804.1:0-1251 GCF_057473605.1 Mycobacterium sp. TH-M82
GGGTGTGACACACGGGAGCGGTGTGGCTACAGGACGGGCACGGCAGAGCACGAGATGATCACAGTTTGCACACCAGTCACATCCCAGAAAGTGCTGCCGTGCCCGCTGTGTCATCATCTCCGATCTTGTCCGTCGTCGACGACTCCGACCCGCTGCTGGGTGAGTTGGCTGATATCCCCACCGCGCCCGACAGTTTGCTGGAGCTGGTTGCCAAGGTGCCCGACCCGCGCAAGCCGCGCGGGAAACGCCACGCACTGCCCGGGGTGCTGGGGGTGGCGCTGGCGGCCACGCTGGCGGGCGCACGCTCGTTTGTCGCGATCGCCGAATGGGCCGCCGACGCCGCGCCGAGCGTGCTCGCGCGCCTGGGTGTCACGGGCACGGTGCCCTGTGAGTCGACGATCCGCCGCTGCCTGCAACGACTGGCCCCCGATGAGCTGGACAAGCTGATGGCAGGGTGGATGTGGTTGCGCACCAGCACGGTCACCGGGCGGCGGGTGATTGCTTTCGATGGTAAGACGCTGCGCGGCGCCCGCGATGCGGCTGACGGCCTGGTGCACCTTTTAGCCGGGCTGTGCCAGCACACCGGCACGGTGCTCGGCCAGCTCGCAGTCGGCGCGAAAACCAACGAGATCCCAATGCTGCGAACGCTTCTGGACACTATCGACATCGCTGACGCGGTCATCACCGCCGACGCTTTGCATTGTCAGCGCGACACCGCCCAGGCCATCGCCGCGGCCGGCGGCCACTACATCCTAACCGTCAAAGCCAACCAGCCCAAACTGCGCAAACAACTCAAAGAGCTTCCGTGGAAACAGATCCCGGTGGCCGACCGCAGCACCGAACACAGCCACGGACGCACCACCAAACGTGTGCTCAAAGCCACCGAGATCGCGGCCGGCATCGGGTTCCCGCACGCGGTGCAGGTGCTGCAACTGACCCGCACCGTCACCGACCACAAGGCGAACACAACGCACACCGAGGTCGTCTACGCGATCAGCTCGCTGGCGGCCACCGACGCCAGCCCCGAACAGTTAGCCAGCTGGCTGCGCGGCCACTGGGCGATCGAGAACCGGCTGCACTGGGTCCGCGACGTCACCTACGCCGAAGACCACTCCCAGAACCGCACCGGCGCCGGTCCCCAAGTTATGGCCACCCTGCGCAACACCGCCATCGGCCTGCTTCGCCTCGACGGCCACGACAACATCGCAAAAGCCCTGCGCCACAACGCTCGAAACCCCCAAAGGCCCATCA
>NZ_JBYCKY010000805.1:0-1491 GCF_057473605.1 Mycobacterium sp. TH-M82
GCGTATTTTTCTGCCTACTCACGCCCACTCCCGCCGCCCGGGGATATAGCTCGTCCGCTAACAGCGGGTCCGGGGTTCGAAACCCTGACGGCGCACCACCGAAAACCCCTGCCTAACAGGGTTTTTCTGCTTTTCGGGAACCGGGGCAGTCGCCGCAGGTGGTGACACGGGTGGTGACAACGGGCCTCTAAATCCCGTGGCAGTTCTCGTGCAAACTAAGTGATCTCGCCCGTAAGTTCGTCGAGGGTCGTTACCAGACGCCGCTGGTGCCGAGTCTGCACTGGCGGCTTCGAGACTGCGTTCAGCGCTCCTTTTTCGCCTCGACGTCGCCGCCACCGCAGTCTCGGCGCCTCAGCGAACGGGCCCGACGACCTTACGGGCGCGACCACTAAGTGCAAAGCGACTCTGGGCGACTCCCCCGACTGAGTCGTACAACCCTCCGGAGTCACCCTGCCTAAAACGCCCGCTGAAGTGCGCGCATGACGCCGACACCAGCGCCGATGCACACCGAGGTCAAGTAAAGATTTTTTACAGACTGCCTCGCTCCAACCAACTGCGAGTAAGTACAAAAATCGTGACACTCTCCCCTATACATTTGTCGCCCCCCGGACCTACGTTCAGTCCCACGAAAGTACTCATTGGCGGTACCGGCACGCTGCTCTGTGCGGGCTGGCTCACCGGGGAGGTCGAGTGGCATGAGCGAGCGTAGGCGGCGAACGATGGGTGAGCGTGGAGCGCCACCCGATCCCATCCGCAACATCCGCTACGGACGTGAAGAGCCGTGTGGCGACATACCAGCGTGGCGACAGCACAGTACCTCGTTCGCGGACCCACCAACCGACCCCCCGACGGCGCCTGGCGGCAAGACTTTCTGGCAACGGCTGGCGTCTGTTCTGCCCTGGGTGCACGACGAAGAGCCTGACCACGGCTCGCCTTCGACGCCTACTCCACCTCAGGAACCAGACCCAGAACCCGATCTAGATGATCATGACATCAACGCGCCGCCCTTTTACCAACTGGTCGTCGACTTCGACACCGGCGCATGGCCCACCTCAGGCGTACTGCGCCAAATGGGCTACAACGTAGGGAAACAGGGCCTCAGACCCGTTGAGAGGCGCAAAATCCTGCGGCAGGTCCTCCACGTGGAGCTGGTCGCCGGATCTGCCGATGCTCGCAACTACGTACACGAATGGGGACCACCGGCTAGCCATCAGCGTCTGACGAAGATGTGCAATTCCCTCGCCGCTTTCTCCCGAAATGCGCAGCGACAAGATGCCGACTACTCCGAAGCGATCGCTGACTGGGACGAGGATCTCGCTTGGTTGACCGCCACCTACGAGTGAGACCGATTGGTGGCCGGTGCGCACCAGACGAGGCACTGCAGCCTGGTGGATGGCCCGCCGGACGCAGGATGCGAGAGCGCGCGTCGAATCGGCGTGGGATCCATGACGGATCCCGAACCGGCTGTTCGCAGTGTCAAAGTCGGCTGGC
>NZ_JBYCKY010000806.1:0-5587 GCF_057473605.1 Mycobacterium sp. TH-M82
CGCGGCGATCATCACCTACTTCGCCACCGGGCCGGTGCGGGTGCTGGCCACCCGGCTGGGTGCGGTGGCCCATCCGCGCGAGCGCGACGTGCACGTGGCCCCGACGCCCCGGATGGGCGGCCTGGCGATGTACCTCGGCGTCGTGGCCGCCGTGTTCCTGGCGTCCCAACTGCCGGCGCTGACCCGCGGCTTCGTCTACTCCTCGGGCATGCCAGCGGTGGTGGTGGCCGGCGGGGTGATCATGGGTATCGGTCTGCTGGACGACAAGTGGGGACTGGACGCGCTGACCAAGTTCGCCGGCCAGATCACTGCCGCCAGTGTGCTGGTCACCATGGGCGTCGCGTGGAGCGTGCTGTACATCCCCCTGGGCGGGGTGGGCACGGTGGTGTTGGACCAGGCCTCCTCGATCCTGCTCACCTTGGCGCTGACGGTGTCGATCGTCAACGCGATGAACTTCGTCGACGGGCTCGACGGACTGGCGGCCGGCCTGGGTTTGATCACCGCGCTGGCGATCTGCATGTTCTCCGTGGGCCTGCTGGGACACCACGGCGGCGACGTGCTGTACTACCCGCCGGCGGTGATCTCGGTGGTGCTGGCCGGAGCCTGCCTGGGATTTCTGCCGCACAACTCCCACCCGGCCAAGGTCTTCATGGGCGACTCCGGATCGATGCTGATCGGTCTGATGCTGGCGGCCGCGTCGACCACCGCGGCGGGCCCCATCTCGCAGAGTGCGTACGGCGCGCGCGACGTGTTCGTGTTGATGTCACCGTTCCTGCTGGTGGCAGCCGTGCTGTTCGTACCCGCGCTGGACCTGCTGCTGGCGATCATCCGGCGCACCCGGGCCGGGGTCAGTCCTTTTCACGCGGACAAGATGCACCTGCATCACCGGCTGCTGCAGATCGGCCACTCGCATCGCCGGGTGGTGCTGCTGATCTACCTCTGGGTGGGCATCGTCGCGTTCGGCACCGCGAGCACCATCTTCTTCGACCCGCGCTATACCGGCGCGGTGATGTTGGGCGCCATTGTCATCGCAGTGGTCGTCACCCTCATCCCCCTGCTACGCAGCGACAATGTCTACGACGAACAGTAGTAGACTCCGCTATAACGGTGGTACGGCCCTTGGTGATTTCAGCGCGTCCTGTGGCATCCGATACGCTCGGCGGGTCGCGCAGAAGTCACAGAGGTGGCGCTCGGGAACGCGAGATTGGGGTGAGATTGAGGTGAGGTGGTGACGACGCCAGCGCAGGATGCGCCGTTGGTGTTGCCTTCTGTGGTATTTCGACCGGTTCGGCTGCTCATCATCTGCGTCGCCCTGACCGCTGCTGCGGTCGTTGCGGCCAGACAGCTGGGTCAGCCGACGTTGGGTGTGTTCTTCGGCCTGGGCCTGGCACTCGGTTTGGCCAATGCCCTGCTGGTGCGCCGCTCGGTGCAGTCGATCACCGCGCAAGCCCACCCGCTGAAATCGAAGATGGCGCTGAACTCCGCGACCCGGCTGTTGATCATCACCGTCATCGGCCTGGGTATTGCCTACCTGTTCCGGCCGCAGGGGCTGAGCGTGCTGATCGGGTTGGCGCTGTTCGAGGTGCTGCTGGTGACCAGCACCGCGCTGCCGGTGCTGAACACGCTGCGCGGTGCGGCCGGCTCCGATGGCGATCAAGCTGATCTTGGCGCGGAAGGGACGGCGCCGCAGCGATGATCGAGACCACCCTGGCCGAGGCCGCAATCGAGGTCGGCGAACACCGCACGGCTGTCTGGCCCCTGGTGGGCGTCGTCAACACCGACACCGTCCTGTCGTCGGCGATCGCCGGGGTGATCGTGATCGGACTGGCTTTCTTCCTGCGCGTCAAGGTCACCTCGACCGGCGTGCCCGGCGGTGTGCAGTTGTTCTTCGAGGCGGTCACGGTCGGTATGCGCAACCAGATCGAAAGCGCGATCGGGATGCGGATCGCGCCGTTCGTGTTGCCGCTGGCGGTCACCATCTTCGTGTTCATCCTGATCTCCAACTGGCTCTCGGTGCTGCCGCTGCAGTACACCGATGCCGACGGGCGCAGCACCGAACTGCTCTCCCCGGCGGCGGCGGACATCAACTATGTGCTGGCGCTGGCGCTGTTCGTGTTCCTCTGCTACCACCTGGCCGGGATCTGGCGCCGCGGCTTCCTGGGCCACCCGCTAGGGGTGCTCAAGGGCCACGTCGCGTTCATGGCCCCGTTCAATCTGGTCGAGGAAGTCGCGAAACCGGTCTCACTGTCCCTGCGACTCTTCGGCAACATCTTCGCCGGAGGCATCCTGGTGGCGTTGATCGCGCTGTTTCCGCCGTATGTCATGTGGGCGCCCAACGCGATTTGGAAGGCGTTCGACTTGTTCGTCGGGTTGATCCAGGCGTTCATCTTCGCGTTGCTGACCATCTTGTACTTCGCCCAGGCGATGGAGATGGAAGAGCATGAGTAACCAAGGCGGCACATGGATCTCGTAGACACCTAGAGACCTAATAGAGACCTAATAGAGATCTGGTAGGTCACTACCAGCTAACAAGGAGGAAAAGCAATGGACCCGCAAATCGCGATGGGTGCCCTCATCGGCGGTGGACTGATCCTGGGGGGCGGCGCGATCGGTGCGGCTATCGGTGACGGTATCGCCGGCAACGCCCTGATCGCCGGTGTGGCCCGCCAGCCCGAAGCCCAGGGCCGGCTGTTCACCCCGTTCTTCATCACCGTCGGCCTGGTGGAAGCCATGTACTTCATCAACCTGGCGTTCATGGCGCTGTTCGTCTTCGCCAACCCGCTGGGTTGATGCACTGAGATGGGTGACATGACTGCGCGCCACATCGCCGAAGGGGGCGCGGGAGGTAACAACTTCCTGCTCCCCAACGGCACCTTCTTCGTCGTGCTGATCATCTTCTTGATCGTGCTCGCCGTGATCGGGACTTTCGTGGTTCCACCGATCATGAAGGTGTTGCGGGAGCGGGAAAACATGGTCACTCGGACCCTCGCCGACAACAAGGCGTCGGCTGAGCAGTTCGCTGCCGCCGACGCCGACTACGAGAAGAAGATGTCCTCGGCGCGCCTCGACGCGGCGAGCGTTCGAGACGACGCCCGGGCCGAGGGCCGAAAGCTCGTCGAGGACCTGCGCTCGGCCGCCGATACGGAGGTGGCATCGACGCTGCAAAACGCCAACGAGCAACTCAAGCGGGAGGGCGACGACATCGCCGAAGAGCTTCGCGCCCGGGTGGAGACTCTGTCGACGACCCTGGCCAGCCGGATCCTCGGTGTCGCAGTGGACTCGGTGAGCTCGGGGCCAGCACGCGTCACCTCAGGAGCCTCGGGGGTCTCGGAGACCAGGGGGCGGTAGCGGGAGATGTCGACATTCATCGGACAACTGGTTGGCTTCGCGGTCATCGTGTGGTTTGTGTGGCGGTTCGTCATTCCGCCGCTGCGCCGACTGATGGCCGAGCAGCAGCAGTCGGTGCGTGAGCAGTTGGAGTCGGCGGCGGCTGCCGCCGATCGGCTGGCCGAAGCAAGCCGGGCCCACGGTAAGGCGGTTGCCGATGCCGAGCTGGAGGCGCAACGGGTCACCGAAGAGGCCCGCGCCGACGCCGAGCGCATCACCGAACAGCTGCGCGGCCAGGCCGATGTGGAGGCGGAACGCGTCAAGGTGGCCGGCGCCCAGCAGGTCGGGTTGTTGCGCGCGCAGACGATCCGCCAGCTTCGCTTCGACTTAGGTGCCGAATCCGTGCGGCGCGCCGGGGAACTGGTCTGCGACCACGTCGCCGACCCGGCACGGCGATCTGCCACCGTCGACCGTTTTCTCGACGAGCTCGAGGCCATGGCACCGAAGCCGGCGGACCGGGCCGATAGTGAATATCCGGTGTCGGCCAGAATGCGCTCGGCCAGTCGGCAGGGGCTGGACGGTTTGGTGCAGCAGTTCGCCCGGGCCGCCGATGGTCTCGACGATCAGGGGCTGTCCGCCCTCGCCGAAGACCTGGCCGCAATCGCCGGCCTGCTTGGCCGCGAAACCGTGGTGGCCCGGTCCCTGACCGTGTCGGCCGAGGACGCCGCGCCCAGGATCCGGCTGACGGAACGGCTGCTCGCCGGCCGTGTCGGCGACCCGGCGCTGCAGCTGATGACGACCGCGGTATCGGTGCGCTGGTCCAGAGAAACCGATCTCATCGACGCCATCGAACACCTGGCCAGGCAGGCGCTGTTGCTGTGTGCCGAACGCGACGGCCAGGCCGATGAGGTGGAAGACCAGCTGTTCCGGTTTTCCCGCATCCTCGACGGCCAACCGCGGCTGGACACGCTGCTCAGCGACAACACCACACCGGCCGAGGGCCGGATCGGTCTGCTGCGCAACGTGATGGACAGCAGCGGCGGCGGCGTCAACCCGCTCACGGTTGCGCTGCTGGCACAGACCGTCGGGCTGCTGCGCGGTCAACCTGCCCACCAGGCGGTAGCCGACCTGGCCCAACTCGCGGTGGCTCGCCGTGGTGAGGTGGTGGCGTACGTCGGCGCCGCGGCCGAGCTCAGCGATGCCCAGCGCACTCGGTTGGACGCGGTGCTGAGCCGTATCTACAGCCATCCGGTGACGGTGCGGGTGCACATCGACCCCGCGCTGCTGGGCGGACTGGCCATCTCGGTCGGCGACGAGGTGATCGACGGTTCACTCTCGTCTCGTCTGGCCGCCGCCAAAGCCCAATTGCCGGACTGAACACCACTAGTCGACCATCATCTCATAACCGAAAGCAGGAAGACGAAAAGCCATGGCCGAGTTGACAATCTCCGCTGACGACATTCAGGGCGCGATCGAGGAGTACGTGGGGTCGTTCTCCGCGGGGAGTGCTCGTGAGGAAGTGGGCACCGTTATCGACGCGGGCGACGGCATCGCCCACGTCGAAGGTCTGCCGTCGGTGATGACGCAGGAGCTGCTCGAGTTCCCCGGCGGCGTGCTGGGGGTGGCGCTCAACCTCGACGAGCACAGCGTCGGCACGGTGATCCTGGGTGACTTCGAGAACATCGCGGAGGGACAGCAGGTCAAGCGCACCGGCGAGGTGCTGTCGGTTCCGGTCGGTGACGCATTCCTGGGCCGGGTGGTCAACCCACTCGGTCAGCCGATCGACGCCCGCGGCGACATCGACGCCGAGGACCGTCGGGCGCTGGAGATCCAGGCGCCGTCGGTGGTGCAGCGCCAGGGCGTCAAGGAGCCGCTGCAGACCGGCATCAAGGCCATCGACTCGATGACACCGATCGGCCGGGGCCAGCGCCAGCTGATCATCGGTGACCGCAAGACCGGCAAGACCGCCGTGTGCGTGGACACCATCCTCAATCAGCGGCAGAACTGGGAGTCCGGTGATCCGAACCTGCAGGTGCGCTGCGTGTATGTGGCCATCGGGCAGAGGGGCACCACCATCGCCAGCGTGCGCCGTGCCCTGGAAGAGGGCGGTGCGATGGACTACACCACCATCGTCGCCGCGCCGGCATCGGATTCGGCCGGCTTCAAGTGGCTTGCGCCGTATACCGGTTCAGCGATCGGCCAGCACTGGATGTATCAGGGCAAGCATGTGCTGATCGTCTTCGATGACCTGACCAAGCAG
>NZ_JBYCKY010000807.1:0-3081 GCF_057473605.1 Mycobacterium sp. TH-M82
TACCGTCGACACCTGAAGGAAACCCAACCATGATCACGCACCGCTCTTGGCTGGGTATTTCGAACCACGAATGCCTCATTGAGTCAGACACACCTCAGGCGTCGGCGTCATAGTAGTCGAACCATGGCAGGCCGGCATCCACGTAGGCGTCCCGGTCGACTGGCGACGTGGGTGGCACTTCTCCGGTGATGGCAGTCCACTGCGCGGCCGAGCACAAGTGAACAAACACCCGCCGCGCATCGCTCTCGTCGTAATCAGCGAGCGGACGGCCATCGGCGTACACCTCCTGCCGCATCCGCCCGCCGGCCCCTAGCCCCATGCTCGCCGAGGGCGCCGGGAGCGGCCCGCCATCCAGCATCATGTCCGCGCAGCGCTCCCTGCGCAGCTTCTGTGCGGCGTGCCATTCCGCAAGCGCCTGCGCGGTCAGACCTACGGCCCGGAGTTGCACTCCACCATGGGTCTCCTGCCCGGTTATCTGCCCTTCGACTGTGGCGCCCGAACCCAGCGGGACGGCAACAAACTGGCGGATGAATCCCTTACCCGCGTTGATACCATCCAGCCACGGCTGATTGGGTAGCGCAACGTAATTTTGCGGGTCTTTGACGAGGTGCTCGATCCACGGCAAGCCGCTGACCGCGCACACCTTGCCCACGCCGACCTGCAGAGCAGTGGGTTCGGAAGCATTGAACGACAGCCACATTGCCTCGCGCTGGTAGATCGGCAGCATGACCCCGCCACGAGAAAGCCACTCGGCTGGTGCGGTGTCGGGGTAGTCCGCGACCCGCCGCAACGGAAACCGGCCCAGACCCGGCGGCAGCGGATGCAGGCCCGTCTCAGGGATGCGCAGCGTCCGCTGGAAATTCACCGTAACCGGCCCCAGCACCAACTGGTCCCTGACGATCTTGACCGGCGCGCTGTGCGTCATGACTTCCTCCATCTTCCGTGTTGCCACATGTGTAGCACCAGGCACCGACACGTCAGGGTTGCGCCGTCGACCGGAAGCCTCTGACTGACTCCGCGGTGCGGAGCATCCGACCCTAGCCCGCTCCCCCGCTACGAATCAGCGGGTGATGCCGACAATGACGGGCGCCGAGCCGTCGCCGTCTACCTCGACCGGCTAAAGCAGCTTCGCACAACCGGTGGCTTTAGAGTCGGCGCTCGTTCATCCCATGCCTGCGCCATCAGCGCCGAGTCGTCTATCAGCACCGAGTCGTCGAGATCCCGAAACGTTCGGCGGCGCCTCAGCCGTCAGAACGGCATCTCTCAGAGTCACTGATTCGATCGGTCGGATTCGGTCGTATTACACACTCGTGGTGCGGGTTTCAGGGGCCCGGCTCGGCTGCGCTGGATAGAAGCGAGTTCTGCAACACCCGCTGTTGCCGGGCACCGTTCAACTGATGGAATCTAGTTGCGCCTGACCGAGGGCGATCAGTATCTGATTAGTCGCTTCCCGTACCTGCGCAGCAAACTCCTTCTGACCCTCGATTGCGAAAGCAATTCCGTACGACCAGGTTCTGAGGATTTGGATACCGGGGCGTACGTGGACCTGAATGCCCGCTTTCTTACTGTCCAGCCACTGGTGAAGGCTTTCTTCTTCGGCGGCCCGGGCGTAGCGGCGCTCCACGAGCCACTGGAAGAAGCGCGGGTCGGCCACCTCATCGCGGGTTCGACCGCCAGCCCGCCCGTCGCGGAAATCGCCGATCCACTGATGGAGGTACTCTTCGGCGGACAGCAGTCTGGTCGGAAACCAGCGTTGTAGCGGTTGGGCAAACCGATGCGCGAGCTGGAAGTTGGGCTCGACAGTGAAACCGTTGTGAGTGGTCAGTTCGAGGAGGGCGTCGCCCCTCGCCGGATCGGAGTACATATACGTGTACTGGGGCTGGAGTTCAGCTGGCCAGACGCCCAAATGGACATATTTGCCATCGGAGAACAGAGCTGCGCGGTCGGCACCGCGGACATGCTTAGCGGCGAATTTGATTGTGACGCTTGGCATCAGTGGTTCGCCCCGCGGGATAAGAATTCCTTCCACCGCACTGGCTTTCGGGGAAAGCCCTGTCGCCCGCTGCAGGATCGCCTCGAGTCGGTCAAGGGTGGTTGGTGTGTCACCGGCAATTGAAGTCGATGGCGTTGACTGCATCAATGCGTGTCCTCCTCGTGTGATGAGCGGAGGCTTGGGTGGTCGCGGATGCCTGACACCGGTGCCCCAGCCGATCTCCCATCCCTCGCTGGCGTCGAAGTGGTCGGCATACGCCACGGGTGGCGCCATGGACTGCTCGACAAGTCGCATGAGGTCAGCGAACCAAGCAACATATGCGGGGTTGTCGTTGGTCGGAGCGGCCTCAGGTAGTTCGTTCAGGATGAGGTCGGCCACCGACTCGGGTGTCGTCGTCACCGTTACCTCGCCTCCGGCGAATTCGGTGAGCCCGCCTGTCGAGTACAGGAGTGCAGCGTCAAGGTTGACGACATGTGGGTAGTCCACATCGTCAATCAGATTGTCGGAGATGGTGATTGCGACGCGCCAGTACATCCCTGAGGGACTCACTCCCGGCAAAATGCGCAATCGATGGTAGCCGCGCTGATGCAGGACCTGAACCCCTTGCAAGATGCGAATCGGGGTCGACGAAGCCAAATGCATTAGCACTTGCTCGTGTATCTCGGAGTCGAAGGCCACCAGTCGCACCTCCTCGACACGAGTGTTGACGGTGGCAATGGTTTCGATCGCGGCGGCGATGGCATCTTGCCGTGGCCAGCCGAAGGCGCCTGTGCTGATGAGCGGAAAGGCAATGATGCGAGCGCCGAGTTCGTCAGCAACTTCCAGAGCCCGGCGGTAGCAGGATTCAAGAAGCGAACGGTCTCTCTGCCCGCCGTTGTAGTTCGGGCCGACCGTGTGAATGACCCACTCGGCAGGCAAGTCGCCTGCTGTCGTCCAACCGGCATCACCTGTGGCCAGTCCGTCGGGGAACCTAGTGACGCAGTCGCGCAGGGCTCCGGCACCGTGATGAGACCGACCTGGTCCCAAGACAAGCACCATAGGCAACGAATAATACGGGCCCGAGCACGCCATCACCCCAGCTCAGAGCC
>NZ_JBYCKY010000808.1:0-1373 GCF_057473605.1 Mycobacterium sp. TH-M82
ACCCCGGCATCGCCAGCGTGCACGACTACGGCGAGACCGAGATGGACGGCGAAGGCCGCACCGCCTATCTGGTGATGGAACTGGTCAACGGTGAGCCGCTCAGCGCGGTGCTCAAACGCACCGGGAAACTGTCCCTGCGGCACGCGCTGGACATGTTGGAGCAGACCGGGCGCGCCCTTCAGGTCGCGCACAGCGCCGGTTTGGTGCACCGTGACGTCAAACCCGGCAACATCATGATCACCCCCACCGGGCAGGTCAAAATCACCGACTTCGGCATCGCCAAAGCCGTCGACGCCGCCCCGGTGACGCAAACCGGCATGGTGATGGGCACCGCTCAGTACATCGCGCCGGAGCAGGCGCTGGGCCAGGACGCCACCGCCGCCAGCGACGTCTACTCACTGGGAGTCGTTGGCTACGAAGTGCTCTCGGGGCGACGACCGTTCGGCGGCGACGGTGCCCTGACCGTCGCGATGAAGCACATCAAAGAGCCGCCACCACCGCTGCCGGCAGAGTTGCCGCCCAACGTACGTGAACTCATCGAGGTAACCCTGACCAAAAACCCGGGGATCCGCTACCGCAGCGGCGGGCCGTTCGCCGATGCCGTCGCCGCGGTGCGTGCCGGGCGGCGGCCTCCGCGGCCCAGGCCCAGCCCGGCGGTGCCATCCCACCGGGCTGTCCCGTCCGGGGCTTCGACCCGCGCCGCGGCCGACGCCGCCGCCCGGCGCGTCCGGCCCGCCACCGCTGGCCAGCGGCCGCCGCCGGTGCGCCCGAAGTTCTCGGCCGGCCAGCGCGCGCTGCTGTGGGCAGCGGGGGTGCTGGGAACGTTGGCGATCATCATCGCGGTGCTGATCGTGGTCAACGCCGAGAGCCCCGGTGCCCGGCACCAACCCGGCGCCCCGACCGTCACCAACACGGTGCCCGCGACCATCGCACCGTCCGGTGGCCCCGGTACCCCGGCGCCACCCGCCCATCCGTCGGCCAGCAACGACCGCAGCCGATCCGGCGGCGCCGGCGCGCAGCCCGGCCGGCCCGCACCGAGCCGGGCAGTGCGCGCGGCACGATACGAGACATCGCGATGACGACGCCGCAGCGACTGTCCGACCGCTACGAGCTTGGCGAAATCCTCGGCTTCGGCGGCATGTCGGAGGTTCACCTGGCCCGCGACGCCCGACTGCACCGCGACGTCGCGGTCAAGGTGCTGCGTGCCGACCTGGCTCGCGACCCCAGCTTCTATCTGCGGTTCCGGCGCGAGGCGCAGAACGCGGCGGCGCTGAATCACCCGGCCATCGTCGCGGTCTACGACACCGGCGAGGCGGACACACCCGCGGGCCCGCTGCCCTACATCGTCATGGAGTACGTCAACGGCGTCACCC
>NZ_JBYCKY010000809.1:0-1823 GCF_057473605.1 Mycobacterium sp. TH-M82
TCACCCCGGTGGTCGCCGCGCAGCTCGACGACCCGTACTGCCTGGACGGCATGCACCACTGGCTGGCGAACTGGCAGCTGCGCGCCACCGAGGCGGCGAGCCTGCCGGCATCGAGAGCTTTCGGGATTCGCGAGTGCGCCGTCGCCGAAGAAGCACTGGACGACTTCACCGCCCGGTGGCGACACGGCGCCAGCCCGCTGTTGCGCGGGCTGGTCGACGCCGGCACGGTCGAGGTGCTCGGCGGTCCGCTGGCCCACCCGTTCCAGCCGCTGCTGACGCCCCGGCTGCGGGAGTTCGCGCTGCGCGAAGGCCTGGCCGACGCACGGCAGCGGCTGGCGCACACCCCGGCCGGAATCTGGGCGCCGGAGTGCGCCTACGCCCCCGGCCTGGAGCACGACTACGCCGCCGCGGGGGTGTCGCATTTCATGGTCGACGGCCCGTCGTTGCACGGCGACACCGCACTGGGCCGGCTGGTCGGCGACACCGACGTGATCGCGTTCGGGCGCGATCTGACCGTCAGCTACCGGGTGTGGTCGCCGAAGTCGGGCTATCCAGGACACCGCTCCTACCGGGATTTTCATACCTACGACCACCGCACCGGCCTCAAACCCGCCCGGGTCACCGGGCGCAACGTGGCGCCGGAGGACAAGGCGCCCTACCACCCGCGGCGCGCCGAGGAGGCAGTCGACGCCGATGTCGCCGACTTCGTCGAGCTGGTCCGGTCCCGGCTCGCCACCGAGTCCGAGCGGATCGGCCGGCCGGCCCATGTGATCGCCGCCTTCGACACCGAGCTGTTCGGGCACTGGTGGTACGAGGGGCCGCTGTGGCTGGAGCGGGTGCTACGGGCACTGCCGCAGGCCGGGGTGCGTGTCGGCACGCTGTCCGACGCCATCACCGCCGGATTCGTCGGCGATCCGGTCGCATTACCGCCTGGCTCTTGGGGGTCCGGCAAAGACTGGCAGGTGTGGACCGGTCCGCAGGTGGCCGACCTGGTGCAGCTCAACACCGAAGTGTCCGACACCGCGCTCGCGGTCGTCGACAAGGCGCTGGCGCAGGCCGCCGCGTTGGACGGGCCCGCTCCCCGCGATCGGGTCGCCGACCAGATGCTGCGGGAGGCGCTGCTGACCGTCTCCAGCGACTGGCCGTTTATGGTGAGCAAGGACTCTGCCGCCGACTACGCCCGGTACCGCGCACACCTGCATGCGCACGCCACCCGCGAGATCGGCGCCGCCCTGGCATCGGGTCGCCCCGAGGCCGCGCAGCGGCTGGCCGACGGCTGGAACCGCGCCGACGGCTTGTTCGGCGCCCTGGACGCCCGGAGGCTGCCCCGATGAGGATCCTGATGGTGTCGTGGGAGTACCCGCCGGTGGTGGTCGGCGGTCTCGGCCGGCACGTCCACCATCTGTCCACCGCGCTGGCTGCGGCCGGCCACGACGTCGTCGTCCTGTCCCGGCGCCCCTCCGACACCGACCCGACCACGCACCCGTTGTCGGATCAGGTCAGCGAGGGGGTGCGGGTGGTCGCGGCTGCGCAGGATCCGCACGAGTTCTCCTTCGGCGCCGACATGATGGCGTGGACGCTGGCGATGGGCCATGCCATGGTCCGCGCCGGGCTGTCCCTGAAAACCCATGGTGGCCAGCAGACTTGGCGGCCCGAAATGGTTCATGCTCACGACTGGCTGGTAGCCCACCCGGCCATTGCGCTAGCCGAATTCTACGATGTGCCTCTGGTCTCCACGATGCACGCCACCGAAGCCGGACGACATTCCGGCTGGGTTTCCGGCCGGCTGAGTCGTCAGGTGCACGCGATCGAATCCTGGCTGG
>NZ_JBYCKY010000810.1:0-2765 GCF_057473605.1 Mycobacterium sp. TH-M82
GCCCGCCACCCGCGGGGGCCACAGCACGGTGACGTCGCGGTGGGTTTCCAGGTTCGCCCGGGTGTGCCGGCCGACCGGCCCGACCCGCAGCACGCCGCCGGTGAGCACCGGGCTGACCGTCGTGGTGTGCGCGCGGAAGTGGCCGTCGACGCTGATGACGTAGGCGAATCCGTAGTCGCGCAGAGTATCGGCCAGCTGGGCCAGGTCCACCGTCTTACTCATGCCGTCGAGCATAGTGCGCCACTATGGAGAGCATGGAATTCCGCTACCTCGGCAACTCCGGCCTGCAAATCTCGGAGATCACCTACGGCAACTGGCTCACCCACGGCTCGCAAATCGACAACGACGTCGCCGCCGCCTGCGTACACGCCGCGCTGGATGCCGGCATCACCACCTTCGACACCGCCGACGTCTACGCCAACGGACGCGCCGAGGAGGTGCTCGGCACAGCCCTGAAGGGCCAGCGCCGCGAATCGCTGGAGATTTTCACCAAGGTCTACTGGCCGACCGGGCCCGGCGGCAAGAACGACATGGGCCTGTCCCGAAAGCACATCATGGAAGGCATCGACGGCTCACTGCGCCGGCTGGGCACCGACTACGTCGACCTATATCAAGCCCACCGCTACGACATCTTCACCCCGCTCCAGGAGACCATGCAGGCCTTCGCCGACGTTGTGCGATCCGGCAAGGCGCTCTACATCGGGGTCAGTGAATGGAGTCCCGAGCAGATCCGCGGCGCGCACGAGCTGGCTCGCCAGCTCGGCATCTCGCTGATCTCCAGCCAGCCGCAGTACTCGATGCTGTGGCGGGTGATCGAACCCGAGGTGATCCCGGTCTGCCGGGAACTGGGCCTGAGTCAGATCGTCTGGTCGCCGATGGCGCAGGGCGCGCTGTCGGGCAAGTACCTTCCCGGCCAGCCGCCACCGGCCGGGTCGCGGGCCACCGACGAGAAAGGCGGCGCGAACTTCATCAAGCGATTCCTGGCCGACGACGTGCTGACCCGGATACAGCAGCTGCGCCCGATCGCCGCGGAGCTGCAGCTCTCGATGGCCCAGCTGGCCATCGCGTGGGTGCTGCAGCACGACAACGTCGCCGCTGCGCTGATCGGCGCGTCGCGCCCGGAGCAGGTGACCGAGAACGTCAAGGCGTCCGGGGTGCGGATTTCCTACGAGGTGCTGGCCCGCATCGATCAGGTGCTCGGCGACGCGGTGACCCGCGACGCGGCGAAGGTGGCGCAGTCCACTCCGGCGCAGCGGATGATCTGATCATTTTCGGCAGAGGATCTCGCCGTGCAGCAGCGAGATCCAGCCGTCAGGGTCGTCGGCCCAGCCCCACCACGCCTGCGAGATCGCCTGCAGCTTGGCCTGACCGGCGACCCCGGTTTGTATTAGCTGCCGCGCCAGGTCGGACTGCAGGATCCGGTCGGCCCACATGCCGCCCCAGTAGGCACGGTCTTGCGGGGTCGCAAAGCACCAGGTGCTCGTCGTGGCCGTGACATCGGTGAATCCGGTCGCATGCGCCCACGCCAGCAGGTGCCGCGCAGTGTCGGGTTCACCGCCGTTGGCCCGTACGGCGTCGCAGTAGAGCCGCAGCCAGTCGTCCAGCTCGGCACAGGCCGGGTACCAGATGAACGCGCCGTAGTCGCTGTCACGGGCCGCCACGACCCCGCCGGGTTTGCACACCCGGCGCATTTCGGCCAGCGCTCGCACCGGATCGGCCAGGTGCTGCAGCACCTGATGGGCGTGCACCACATCAAAGGTGTTGTCGGCGAACTGCAGTGCGTGCACGTCGGCGACGGCGAAGTCGATGTTGTCCTGACCGCACTGCTGCGCGTGCCCGCGTGCAAGGTCCAGCGCATCCGGGATGGGTTCGATCGCGGTCACCCGACCCGGCGCGACGAGGCCGGCCAGATCCACCGTGATGGTGCCGGGCCCGCATCCGACATCCAGTAGGTGCAAACCCGGACGCAGCGACGGCAAAAGGTAGGCTGCGGAGTTCTCGGCGGTGCGCCAGCGGTGCGAGCGCAGCACCGACTCATGGTGGCCGTGAGTGTATGTGGGCGGTGTCATAAAAGCAGTCTGGCGCGACGTCGTCGAGATTGCGTCCAGGGTCGTGATCTACCAGGGTTCACAGCCCGGTATGCAATCTCAACGACTAGCGGAAGCGGCTGGCGGTGCAGCCTGGCGGCCGCGGATCAGTTTGCCGGGGCGGGCGTCGGTGGGCGTGCCGTTCTCGGCGATGACCTCACCGGAGACGACGGTCGCCACGTATCCGTCGGCGGCCTGGTCCAGCCGGCGCCCGCCGGCCGGCAGATCACGGGTCACCACCGGCTTGTGCAACCGCATTCCGGCGTGGTCGATCACGTTGAGGTCAGCCTTGTAACCGACGGCGATGCGGCCCCGGTCGGCCAACCCGGCAACCCGGGCCGGCACCGACGTCAACTCCCGGATCGCTTCGGGCACCGAGATCCGCCCGGTTGCCCGGTCGCGGGCCCAATGGGTCAGCAGGTAGGTCGGAAAGCTTGAGTCGCAGATCATTCCGTAGTGCGCGCCGCCATCGCCCAGCCCCAGCACGACGTCGTCGCGGCGCAGCAGCTTGCCGACGGTGTCCAGCGAGTTGTTCTCGAAGTTGGCCAGCGCAACGAGCAGCATCGCGTGGCCGTCGTCGTCGAGCATCCGATCGTAGGCCTCCTCCATCGGGGAGACACCGCGAGCCTTGGCCCGGGCCGCAATGCTGCTCGACGGGTCGGGCTCGTAGTTGGCGTC
>NZ_JBYCKY010000811.1:0-1384 GCF_057473605.1 Mycobacterium sp. TH-M82
CGGCGTCGGCGCCGCTGGGTTTCTTGATCGGCTTGTCGCTGGGCGCGCTGGGCGGCGGCGGATCGATACTGGCGGTGCCGGCGCTGGTCTACGGGGCCGGCGAGACGCCGCACACGGCGACGACGACCTCGCTCATTGTGGTTGGGGCATCGGCTCTGGTGGGGATGGTGGGCCACCTGTTCGCCGGGCGGGTGCGACTGGTCTGGGGCCTGACTTTCGGGCTTGTCGGCATCGGTGGATCGTTTCTGGGCTCGGTGAGCAGCCAGGCGATACCCGATGACGTGCTGCTGCTGGCTTTCTCCGGTTTGATCCTGGTGGTTGCGTGGCGCTTGCACGGCCGGCCCGCCGAGACACCGTGTCACGCCACGCAGCACTCTCCGGTGAGAGCTGACATCCAGGCCGACGCTGCGCCGGCGAGCACCCACGGCCAGGATCCGGTGCCCTCGGCGCGATCACCCGATCACGCGCGAACCGCGATGGCCACCGTCGCGCGGGTGGTGGTTGCCGGAACCGTGGTGGGTTTCCTCACCGGGTTCTTCGGTGTGGGCGGTGGCTTTGTCGTCGTGCCCGCGCTGGTCCTCACGCTGGGTTATGAGATGCCGGTCGCGGTCGGCACCTCCCTACTGGTGATCGCCATCAGCTCGGCCGAAGGGCTGGTCTTTCGCCTCCCTAGCGGTGACATCGATTGGGCGGTGGCGATACCGTTCACCGCGGCCGCGATTGTCGGTGTGCTCCTCGGCAACGGCATCGCCGCCAGGGTGCCGGCGGCACGGCTCACGACGTGGTTCGTCTGGCTGATGGTGGCGGTCGCCGCCTACACGGCAGTCGAGCCGGTGGTGGCGTCGGTGGCGCGGATGGCGGATTCGACCTCGTCGGCGGGGAGCTCTTTGGTGCAAAAGAACCAGTCCTGACACTCAACGCCATCGGCACGCTCCTCCATGCGCTCCCGTGCGCCGCTCAAGGAATCCGGCGTCGGCAAGATCACTGGATCCCCAGGTCGCCAGTCCGCCGGAGTGGCGACGGTGAAATGGTCGGTCGTCTGCAAGCCCTGCACTACGCGCAGCAACTCGTCGAAGTTGCGTCCAAGGATCAACGGGTAATAGATGATCGCGCGGATCGTGCCCGCCGGGTCGATGACAAAGACCGCCCGCACCGCCTTGGTGGAAGCCTCGCCGGGCATGATCATTCCGTATTTCCGGGCGATATCCATTGAGACGTCTGCGATTAGCGGAAATGTGACGTCCACACCTTTGAGATCGTGGAAGGTGATTTTCTCTTTGATGGCCCGCAGCCAGGCGATGTGGCTGTCGAGCCCGTCGACCGACAGTCCCAGAAGTTTGGTGTTGTAGGCCGCGAACTGTTGCTGCATCGAGGCGAACGTGAT
>NZ_JBYCKY010000812.1:0-5326 GCF_057473605.1 Mycobacterium sp. TH-M82
CGCAGATCGGCGAGGACCGCAAGTCGCTGACGTTCGCGCTGCGCTTCCGGGCGCCGGATCGCACGCTCACCGAGGACGACGCCAGCGCCGCCCGCGATGCCGCGGTGCGGTGCGCCGCCGAACGCGTCGGCGCCGAACTGCGCGCCTGAGACGGGCGGCGAAGACGCCGGCCGCGGCGATCACCCCTCGGATACGGCCATGTTTCGCAGGGATTCCGCCAACTTCCGCGTGATTACTTGCCAGTAGGAAACGCCTTCTTAGGCTCATGTCCACCAGTGCATGACCGCCGGTCATCGGGCGAAGAGTCGAGGGAGTTCTGCGATGTCATACGTGATCGCGACGCCGGATCTGGTGCGCGGCCGCGGAACCGGCCGGACCGGCCACGGGCGTGGTCAGCGCGGCCCAGGACGAGGTGTCGGTCGGGGTCGCGGCGCTGTTCGGCAACGTCGGCCGGGAGTTCCAGGCGCTCAGCGCCCAGGCGCTGCCCCCGCGCCAATTCGCCGGCTCGGCGTCATCGACCGCCGCGGGCCCGCGGCGCTGTCCGGTGCGATTCAGGCTGGCGCGCAAGGGGTTTCGCGGACCGTTGCCGGACTCGAGTCTCAGCTTGCGGTGCTGGGCACCGGCGGGGCGCCGGGACGGCGGCACCGCGACGGCAAACCCGTTCCCGTTGCTGAACGAGTTCGTCAACAACCAGTTCGGCTACGGCCGGGCGATTGCCGGCGCTTTGGGCGCCGGCCTCCAGGATCTGCCCGCCGGGTTCGCCGACGCCCCGGCGCCGTACCTGCAGCAGTTCGTCAGCCGGCAGATCGGCTACGCCCAGACCGTCGCGATATTCCTCCAGAACACGGGGGTGCAGGCCGGCTTCGGGTCGCCCGTGGCGGGCAACGCCGCGGCAGCGGTGACCGACGTCGGGCGGGGCTTCCTCAACCTGTTCTTCATGGGCTTCGACACGGTCACGGGAACCGGCGGTCTCGTCACGATCACGCCCGGCGGAGCCGCCCTGGGCGACCTGCTGCCGATCTTGTCCATCCCCCGGCAGATGGCGCAGAACCCGCGTCGGTCACGGGACCCCCCCTCCGCGGCACCCTGCCGGGCATGCTTAACTTCCTGCCGGCAGATCTCGCGGCCGCGATCGGCGGGCCCGCGGCCCGTTCATCCCTTCGCTGTCGTTCCGAGGGCCGGCGAGCTGGTCGGCATTCGCGCGCTCGGTCGGCAGACATACCCCCGGTTTCCGGCGCGGGCCGGCGACGCCAGGGCCCCTTACTTGCAAATAATGTACTTGTGAGTAATATCAATGCTCGCCCGGACGACTGTCGGTCATCTCTTTCTGGGCAGGGCATGGAAAGCACGCCGCCGCAACTGCGGTGGCGGCCGTCGGCGTACCGTAAAACGTTATCCGACAATATTTTTCATGCTTTTGTGAGAAAAGTGGGCAAATATTACCCACAAGTAGTGTCTGCTCAATTACCCTCACGTCTAACAGCGGGTCGACCGCTGGTCATCGGGCACTAAGTCAAGGAGATTGATATGTCGTTTGTGATCGCGACACCGGACCTGGTGGAGAGCGCAGCCTCCGATCTGGCCGGTATTCGTTCGTCGCTGGCTGAGGCCGCCTCGACCGCGGCGTTTCCCACCACGGGGATTGCCAGCGCGGCGCAGGACGAGGTATCGCTCGCGGTCGCTTCGCTGTTCGGCAACGTCGGCCAAGAGTTCCAGGCGCTGAGCGCCCGGGCGCAGGTGTTCCACGCACAGTTCGTGGAGATGATGAACGCCGGTGCGGGTGCCTACGCGGCGGCCGAAACCGTCAACGCCGGGCAGACGCTGCTCAACGGCAATATCGTCGGCAATATCGGCGGCACCCTTGGCGGCTCCCTCGGCGGCGTCGAGGCGGCCGTCGGGCAATTCGGCGGATCCGTCAGTGCCGGCATCAACGGCGCCGTGGGCGCGGTGCAGGCCGACGTCAGCGGGCTCTCGTCGGCGATTCTCGGTGCGCCCGCGTCGTTGTCGGGCGCGATCCAGACGGGCGCGCAAGGCGTTTCGCAAGCCGTCACCGGCTTCGGGACTCGATTCGAGGCCCTCGCCACGGGCGGGGTGCCCGGGCTGGTTACCAGCGCGAACGTCTTCGCCAACCAGATCGCCGGCCCGTACGACACGCTCGTATCCAATACCCTCGCCAACCTGCAAACCATCGGCACCACGACGATCAACAACCCGTTCCCGTTCCTGCACCAGCTCGTCAACAACCAGATCGGCTACGCGCAGACGATCGCCACGACGATCGGAAACGGTCTCGTCAACCTGCCGACCGAGTTGGCCAACCTGCCCGCGACCATCCAGGCGGGCATTCAAGGGCTGTTGGCCTTCAACCCCGTGCCGTACGTGCAGGAGTTCATCAACCAGCAGATCGGCTATGTCCAGACGGTCGTCACCGGCCTGCAAAGCGCGGCCCAGGACTTCGTCACGGGGCTGGCGGGCCTGCCGTCGGCCTTCCAATCCGCCTTCCAGGATCTGCTCGCGGGCAACGTCACCGGGGCGCTCAACGCCGTCCAGCAGGGCTTCCAGAACCTGTTCGTGACCGGCCTCAACGGCCAATTCGTCTCCCCGGATGTCATCGTCACCCCAACGGGCACGTTGGGTGACCTGTTGCCGATCCTGAGCATTCCCGGTGAGATGGCGCAGAACTTGGTCAACTTCATGCCTCCGTCCATCCCCACTCAGATAGCGCAGAACTTGACCAACCTGCTCACGACGTTCACGAACACGGCGGTCGTGGCGAACCTGAACACCGTCACCGCGGTTCACCTGACCGTTCCGTTGCTGTCAACGCTTGCGTTCGACCTGGTGGGTTCGCCGCTCACCACCTGGAACGCGGTGCAAGCGAGCGCAGGTGCGTTCCTGGGCGCCGTGCAGACCGGGGACGTCTCGGGTGCCATCGCCGCGGTCCTCGATGCCCCGGCCGTCATCACCAACGGATTCCTCAACGGGCAGATGACGGTGACCCTGCCTCCGTTCGACCTGTTCGGCTTGGCGTCGCAGACCATCATTCCGATCGGCGGGATCATCAGCCCGCTCGACACCGCCACCATCATGCTGGCCGGAAGCCCGCTTCCGACCGACACCACCAGCTTCGGCGGCATCGTTCCCGGCCTGCTGAACTACTTCCCGCAGGCACTGGCCGAGGCCATCGGCGCGCCCATCATCACCGTCAAGTAGTCGGGGCGTGGGCCAGGGCACCGGAAGAGCTCGGTGCCCTGGCCCGCAAACCACGTCGGCGATGTGCCGAACAAACGGCGCACTGGCCGACATGCGGCGACGGCTGACAACGACGGCAGTATTCGATTTCCGGCTAACGCACCCAATACATCAATTTTGCCGCGCACGCCCTGCGGGTGTGACTACGCTCACATTGCCTCGACGGCCGTCGGGTGACCGTCGATCGAGTCGATGGGAGACGGACATGTCGTTTGTACTCGTGGCGCCGGACTCGGTCCGGGCGGCAGCGCAAGGCCTGGCGGGTCTGCACGAGTCGCTGGCCCAGGCCACGGCCTCGGCCGCGGCACCGACGACCGGGATCCTGGCGGCAGCCGAAGATGAGGTGTCCGCCGGAATCGCGGCCACCTTTGGCGCCTTCGGGCAGCAATACCAATCGATCAGCGCCCAGGCGCAGACCTTCCACGAGCAGTTCGTCGCTTTGCTCAACGCCGGCGCCGGGGCCTACCTCGGCACCGAGGCCGCCAATGCCGGGCAGAACCTGCTGGGCGCGGTGAACGGTAGCGCCGCTGCGGCGTCGGCCGCCTCGCTCCTCGGCGGCACGTCGGTGGGCCAAACCGTCGGTGGAGCCCTGACCGCTGTCCAGAACGGCAGCGCGGTATCGGTGCTCTCGGGTCAACTCGGCTCCGTACTGCTGCAGGCGGGCGCGGGCACCGGCCTGGCCGCCGTCGCCAACCCCTACCAGGCCCTGTTCAACCACACGGTCGACAACCTGCAGATCCTCGGCAACACCTGGCAGGCGAACCCCGCGCCGTTCCTGCACCAGTTCCTGGTCAACCAGACGGGCTACGCGCAGGCGATCGCGGCGGACATCCGATACGTCGTCCAGAACTTCCCGACGGTGCTGGCCAACCTGCCCGCCAACATTCAGGCGGCGGTCCAGGCGCTGCTGGCCTTCAACCCGGCGCCCTACGTCCAGCAGTTCGTCGCCAACCAGATCGCCTACGCCCAGATCTGGGCCACCTCCCTGCAGAACGCCGCCCACGACTTCGGCATCGGACTGCAGCAGTTGCCGACGGCCCTCCAATCGGCTTTCCAGGCCCTGGCGGCGGGCGACGTCAACGGTGCGGTGGGCGACCTGAAGCAAGGATTCACCAATCTGTTCGTCACGGGTGTGGATGTCAGCACCACCGGAAGCCTCCCGGGGACGCTGACCGCCGATGTCCGCCTGACGGGCGCTCTGGCGGATTTGTCGCCGATCCTCACCATCCCGGGCATGAGGGCGGAGTACCTCACCAGCCTGCTGCCGCCCGGCTCCATCCCGGCGCAGATCTCGCAGAACGTCACCAACGTGCTCGACACGGTCACCGACACATCCCTCAACGCGGTGGTGGTAGCCCAGGTCATTTACGGGCCGCCTCCCTTCTACATTCCGACCGGCTTCGACTTCTCGTTGACCAACATCGCCGGGCTGCCCACCGCGCTCGCCCTCGATGCGATCGGTGCGCCGATCAACGCGGCGAACGCCCTAGGGGCCAGCACCACCGCCTTCACCGACGCGGTGCGGACCGGCAACTGGTCGGGGGCGGCCACCGCATTGATCGATGCACCGGCCGTGGTCACCGACGCCTTCCTCAACGGTCAGTCGACGCTGCCCATTGCTTTCGAGGTTTCCGGTTTTCCCGCGACGATCAACCTCCCGCTGGACGGAATTCTCGTCCCACCGACGCCGTACACCGCCTCCGTAGCCACAGGTATCCCGTTGATCGGGACGGTCACCACGACTGTCGGCGGCACGCCGATCAGCGGACTCGCGACCGGTTTGCTGATCTACGGGCCCGAGCAGCTCGCGCTGGCCATCGGCGCAGGTTAACGGCTTACCGAACGCCTGCTGCAGGCCAGCCCCGAGTTCACGCCGGGCAAACTCGTACGAGAATTATGGTTTCCGCAGACATGTGAGTGTAATCACAGTAGTCTCAAGCTTCCCAGGTTTCGCGCGGTCAACGGTGGATGGGAGACGCAGATGTCGTTTGTGGTCGCGGCGCCAGACGTGGTGGCGACGGCAGCACAAAACCTCGCGAGCATTCATTCGACGCTGAGCCAGGCGAGCGCGACG
>NZ_JBYCKY010000813.1:0-6884 GCF_057473605.1 Mycobacterium sp. TH-M82
GCTGCGGCCGCACGGCGGCATCGGGAAGCCGGCGGCCACGGCGCCGCTGTGGGGCCTCATCGAGCGCAGCCGCGAAGTCGGGCTGCACGTCATCGCGTCACGCTCACCCGGGAACTGGGCCGGGGTGTCGGTGATGGACCCGTTCCTGCAGAAACTGACAGCCTCCCGCGCGCCCACCCTGTTCATGGACAACGACCCGGCCAACGTCAAGGTCTTCGGCAGAACCCCCGCCCAGCAACTGCCGCCGGGCCGGGGCCTGCTGGTCACCACCGACGGCGTCATCGAAGGCGTGTTGGTCGGAACGCCGTAGTAGCCTGCCGCGCGGCGGTGTCCCGGCAGCAAAATCGTGCCTCGACATCCGGCGCCGGGACACCTTAGACTCAGGCGGTTCGGCGGGTGTCACCCGCGGCGGGCAGCACGGGGCAGTATGGGGAGGCAAAGATGTCGTTGCTGGGTGTGAACACCGTCGCCGTTGACATGTCGGCGCTCACCGAGTCCGTCATCAGTGGGCAGATGGCCGCCGCCACCGCCGCGGGAGCGCATGCGCTCACCGGGACGGTGCCGATGGCAGCCGACGCCGATTCGGCGGCGTTCGCGGCCGCGCTGAACGCATCGGGCGGTTCCTACCTGGCCATGGCCGCGGAGCACGTCGGGCAGCGGGTGGCGTTCGCCGGAGCGCAGAACCTGGCTTCGGTCACCTACCTGCTGAGTGAACTGGCCAGTGCCGCCAGGCTGACGGTCTAGAGCACCGGCCGATGGCCGACCCCCGCTGGATGGCCCCTCCCGAAGTCGTCGCGGCGATCTTCGAGATGGGCCCCGGCCCGGCTTCGGTGCTGGCCAACCAGCTGGTGTGGATGACCGAGGCGATCAGTCACGAGCTGGCGATGGGCCTCTCGGCAGCTAATACAGCGGCCACCGCCACCGGGTGGATCGGTCTCGGCGGCGCGGCGTCGGGCCAGAGCGCGACCGGGCTCAACGCCGGACTGCAGACACTTCTGGGGTGGATCACCCACAAGATCGCGGTCACCCAGGCCGCCGCGGAGGCCCACTCGGTCGCGGCGTCGACGGTGATTCCCTCGCTGGTCAGCCAGACCAACCGGGACGAGACCGCGGCCCTGCACGCCACCAACTTCATGGGTGTGAACACCCCGGCGATCATCGAGCGGGATACCGAGTATTTCGGCTGGTACTGGCCGCAGAATTCGAGCACCGGCTGGAGCTACTCCGGAGTGCTGACCGGCCTGATCGGTTCCCTGGGCATTCCACCACCGGCTGCCCCGATGGGCGCGTCGCCGGCCGCGCCGGCGGCGGCGGGCACAGCGGCCGCCCAGTCGGCGGCCCAGACCGCCGCACAGGACGGGCTGCAGTCGTCACTGGCGGCCGCCGAGGCCCCGGCTCAAACAGCGTCGTCCGGCCAGCTGGGCTCGTTCCTGCAGCAGGGGCCGGAGTTGGCGTCCGCGATGACCAATCCGTCGACGTCGTATGCCGGCGCGCCCACCCAGGCGTTGCAGAGCTTCTCGAGTGCGCCGCAAGCGCTGATGAGCATGTTCTCGGCGGGAAGACCGATGGATGCGGTGGGCGCCAGCACCGACACGGCCCTGGGCGGCGCGGTTGCCGAGCCGTTGCGGGCCGGCACCGGCGCCACGGTAAGCATGGTCAGCACAGCAAGCACAGCCGGCCCAGCCAGCACCGCCAGCGCAGCGGTTGGCGCCGGCGGGTATCCCGGTGCGGCGCTGACCAGCTACACCCGACCGGCCAGCACGTTCTCCCCCGAGACCGGTGGCCGGCCGATCGGTCGCGCCGGCGTGCTCAACGCCGCCGATTTGCGCAGCCCCACCAGCTCCACCAGCGCCGGCGGGATGGGTGGGATGCCGATGTCACCGGCCGGGATGCTGGGCCGTGGAAACGGCCAGGCGGCTGGCTCCACCGGCTCCACCGACGAGCAGGTGCGCAACGCCCGCATCGTCGTTAGCACGGCAGGAAAGGGGTGATCCAGCGGGCTGCAGGCAATGTCAGAAAAGGTGAAGTGACAACGACGATCAGGTACTTAAACTCGACGCAAGCCCCGTCGCAGGGGGAATCGCAAAAGATCACCAGGATCACTAAGGAGGGTGAGATGCCCGATGCAGCGGCACCTCAATCGACGGGCATAACGGTCACACCGGAATTGCTGAACGTCACCGCGCAGAAAATCGACGCGGATCTCGAACACGCCATCGCCATCGCCGGCAACTACTACAGCGGCCACGAAAACGTCGTCTCCGCCGCGCTGTTCGCCGGCCCGGCCTCGAACGCATCGCTGATGACGGCCGGCCACCTCAACGACAGCCTGCAGCAGACGATTGCCGGCTGCCAGCGTCTGTCCAACGGGCTGCGCAAGGCGGCGGCGCTCATGCAGGTCCACGAGGACGACGCGGCCCACGGCTTCACCCAGCTGTTCGAGACCCCGGCTTCCGCGGTCTAGCCGGCCCACCACCACATGTCAGGAGTAACGGAAATGATTCCGGGTCAAATCACCTACAACCACGGCGCGGTCGCCGACCTCGCCAGCAACGTCGGCTCGAGCGCGAGCCAGCTGATGGAGATCCACGCCGACATCACCCGGCTGACCCAGGCGCTCTACGAGTACTTCATGGGTCAGGGCGCGACGAGCTTCTTCGACGCGCAACAGCAGGCCCTGCACGGGCTGGAAGGCTTGATCCAGACCGTCGCCAGGCACGGCCAGACCGTGACCGACGTCCACCACAACGCCATCAGCACCGACGCGCAGGCGGGCCAGTTCTTCGTCTAGGAGCCAGACCCGCGAGCTAGCTGTGCGCGCGCCGAGCGAGCGCCCCAGCGATCGCGGTGGACAGCCTTGGAGAAGCAGCGGTGTTGACCACTAGCGTCGACGGCCTGTGGGCACTGCAGGTGCTCACCGGCATCGAAACCCTGGCCCCGGAGCTCGGGCTGCGTCCCATCCTGCCCAGTGTGGAGTCCAGGCCGCTGGCGCTGGCGCATCCGGTCGCGGCCGAGTTGGCCTGCGCTGGGGTGATCGACGACGCCGGGGTGGTGGATTCCACCGTGGTGGAATGGCTGACCGTGCTGGCTCGCCGCGACGTCGCCCTGATCATCCATCTGCGCAGGCCCGACGGCGACGCGCCGGCCCGGGCGGTGTTGGCACGATTCGCGCAGTGGTGGGTGGTCATGGAGCGCTCGGCGGAGCTGATCCGCATCGGCGGCGCCGGCAGCGCCGGCGCCGAGGGCGCGGCCAGCTCGGTGATCACCACGCAGATCGACCGGTTGTGCGGATCCCTGCCGGCGGCGCCGCTGCGGCCGGTCACCGTGGACGCAGCGGCGCTGCAGCGAGAGGCGACCGACCTGGAGACGCTGCGGGCCTTCCTGATCGCCCAGCGGTTAGACGCCGGTCAAGTGCAGATGGTCATGACGGCCACCGACCTGCGTGCATCTGCTCAGGCATCGATCGTGGCGGTTCAAGCCGGAGTGGAGACGGGCCGGCCGACCCGCACCCACGTCGGGCAGACGGTGGTGACCGTGCTCGACACCCCCCAGGGGCGCCTGGTCGCCGAACAGGTCCCGTCCGCCGGTACGACATGGATGATCGTCGCTCCCGGCACTGCCACCAACATTGCGAACGCGGTCAACCAGATGCTGCGGCGGCTCCCAGCCGATCAGGAATGGTATTCCTACCGAAAAGTAGTGTAAAGGGTGTGAAAGGTCGTGAAAGGTAGTGAAGGATAGTGCCGTGACGAGTTTATTGAACGTGTTAGCGTTCAGACCGTGACAAATCCACGGAGGGTTCCGCTGGGCTCGACCGAACACGCTGGACCGGCTGGGGCGCACGGTCAGTGGAACGATTCTGTGTCGGGAACGCTGCGTATTTCTGATATGGTCGCGCCCCGTAAAATACCTCCGGGTTCAGGATGGCGCAAATTAATCTATGTCATGTCGTTTCACGGCATCAACCTCGGAGAATCGCCGGCCGAACGTCATTACCGCGAATTGCAGCAGCGCATACGACGGCACATTCGGAAGCAATTCGTCATCGGGGTGGTCTCCGGCAAGGGCGGAGTCGGCAAGACCACGATGACCGCCTGTGTCGGCGCGGTCTTCCGGGAGTGCCGCCCGGAGAACGTGGTGGCTATCGACGCCGCACCGGGCTTCGGGACGCTGGCCGGCCGGATCGACGAGGCACCGCCCGGCGACTACGCCGCGGTGCTGGGCGACACCGATGTGCAGGGTTACGCCGACATCCGGGAGCACCTGGGACAGAACAGCCTGGGGTTGGACGTGCTGGCCGGTAACCGGGCATCGGACCAGCCGCGGCCGTTGGTGCCGGCGATGTTCGCCGGCGTGCTGTCGCGACTGCGCCGCACCCACACCGTCATCGTCGTCGACACCTCCGACGATCTGGAACACCCGGTGATGAAGGCGGTGCTCGACTCCTGCGACACGCTGGTGTTCGTATCGGGTCTGACCGCCGACACGTCGCTGCCGGTGACGAGGGCGATCGACCTGCTGCGCTCGATGGGGTATCACGAGC
Organism: Mycobacterium sp. TH-M82; assembly: GCF_057473605.1. Classification (NCBI taxonomy): domain Bacteria; kingdom Bacillati; phylum Actinomycetota; class Actinomycetes; order Mycobacteriales; family Mycobacteriaceae; genus Mycobacterium; species Mycobacterium sp. TH-M82. The sequence continues at coordinate 4,544 of NZ_JBYCKY010000813.1, forward strand.
TGGTGTCGCGCAGCACGGTCATCCTGAACGACAGCCGCAACAGATATGACCCGCAGGCGCGGAGATACCTCGCCGAACGGTTCGCACAGTCCGGCGCGACCGTGGAATTCATGCCGTACGACGCGCACCTGGCCAGGGGCGGAATCATCGACACGCAGCATGAACTGGGCAAGAACACTCGCGTACGGTTGTTCGAGATCACCGCGGAACTGGCGGACAAATACATTCCGGATGCCGACAGGCCGCAGTGATGGCTCCACCGACAAAAGTCGCGTTCCCGGCTCGCTGCGCGGTCGCCGTGGTCTGTGGTGAGCAGCTGGTTTCACAGGTGTATCCGGCGTCGGTACCGGTCGAGGTCTATATCGACAATGTCGTCGAACTGCTCAATGACGAACTGAGGCGCCGCGGGCTGCCCGGGCTCGATTCCGGTGTCGGCTACGAGCTGCACAAAGCCAACGGAGTCCGGCTCGACGTCACGAAGACCCTCGACGAACTGGGTGTCGAAGACGGCGCCACCTTGGTGCTGGTGCCCTCCACGAAGGGCGTGGCGGGCGAGGCATTCGAGCCGCAGTATGAGTCGCTCTCCACCGGACTGGCCCGGGTCGGCAAAAAGCTGTTCGAACCCGTCACGGCCGACACCGCGGCGCACACCGCGCTGGTGATGGTGGCGATGGCCTTCGCGGCGCTGCTGGGCCTGGCACTGCGTAACCGGGCGGCCACCGATTCGCCGGTGCCCAGCATCGTGACCGGGGTCGCCGGACTGCTGGCCGCCGGCGCGGCCGGGGTGGTCTGGTGGTGTTGGCCGCACCGGGACGACATGCTCGGCGGGTTCGCCTGGCTGGCTGCGCCGTTGCTGGCGGTGAGCCTGGGCGCGGCGGCACCCGGTGCCCTCGGGGCGCCGCACCTGTTCATCGCTGGCCTCGCTGCAGCCATCCTGACCTGCGCAATCGTCGCTGTGACCGGGCGTCTGGTCACTGTCGCCGCGACTGTGGTGACGTTGTGCGCCTTGGGTGGGGTGGTGGCGGCAGTCCGGATGTGGCGGCCGGTGCCCGCGCAGTGGCTGGGCATGTGCACGCTGGTCGCGTTACTTGCGCTGTTGACCCTGGCCCCGACCATTGCGCTGTGGGCTGCCCGGATCCGGCCGCCGCATTTCGGGTCGATCACCGGGCGTGATGTGTTCCGGCGCGGTGACGGGTTGCCGGTCGACGCGGTTTCGCCGGTGAACGCCGAGGACTCTGCCGACGAAACCCTCGGCGAAGCCAACACCGAAGCCAACCCGGACACCACCCCGCGCGGCCAACGGATCGCCAGCGCCGCGGTCCGGGCCAACAGCGTGCTCACCGGAGTCTGCGTGGCCGCCGGGCTGACCCTGCCGGCGGCGGTGTGGTCGACGCTGATGCCGGGACCCGGCGGGCCCGGCCCACCCGGCCGCAGCACGGCGGCCGCCCTGCTGGCCGGGCTCTTCGTGCTGATCTACATCAGCCGGGGCCGGGCTTACGCCGACAAGCGACAGGCGATCGCGCTGGTGTGCGGGGCTTCGGCGGCGGTCTGCGTCGGCGTCGTCAAATACGTGATATACGAACCTGAACCCGCTGCATCCAGTGCGGCCCTGCTGGCCGGCGCGTTGGCACTGACCGGATTCGGCGCCGCCGCCCTGGCGGCGGGGCTGCTGATACCGATCACGAAGTTCACCCCGCTGGTGCGGATGATCGCCGAATGGCTTGAACTGGCGGCGATCGTCGTGGCACTGCCGCTGGCGGCGTGGATTTCGGGACTGTTCACCTGGGTGCGGATGCGATGAGCGGCCGGGCGCGGCGGGGTGCGTCGCTGCTGCCGGTCGGCGTGCTGGTGCTCATGCAGGCCCTGGTTGCTACGGTCGCGAACGTTCCGACCGGCCAGGCGATTCCACCGCCGAGCGTCGACCCGGCGCGGGTTCCCGCGGACGACAAGCCCGGCCCGGATCAGCCGATGCGCCAGAGCAACGTCTGCGCATACCCGATAACCGTGGCCGACCCGGACGTCGCGGTCACCGCGCCCGGCTTCACCATGCTGAACATCGCCCACGCCTGGTCGTACTCAACCGGGCACGGGGTGCCCGTCGCGGTCGTCGACACCGGCGTCAACCCCAGTCGGCGACTGCCGGTGATCGGCGGCGGCGACTACATCATGGGTGGCGACGGGCTCACCGACTGCGACGCGCACGGCACCACCGTGGCATCGATCATCGGTGCGGCGCCGCAGGGCACCCCGATGCCGGCGCCGATGCCGCCCGCCCCGGCGTTTCCGGCGCCCGCCGGCGCGGCCGTCGACTCCGCACCGCCGCCGCCCGGTGGGCCGCCCC
>NZ_JBYCKY010000814.1:0-1313 GCF_057473605.1 Mycobacterium sp. TH-M82
GCACGGTGCCCTTGGCCGCCCAGTCCCGCGACGAGCCGGACCCGTACTCCTTGCCGGCCAGGATCACCAGCGGGATGCCCGCCGCGATGTAGTTCACTGACGCGTCGTAGATGGTGGTGACCAGCGCTTCGCCGTCTTGGGAGGTCTGGGTGAAGTCCCGGGTGAAACCGCCCTCGGTGCCCGGTGCCAGCGCGTTGCGCAACCGGACGTTGGCGAACGTGCCGCGAATCATCACCTCGTGGTTTCCCCGCCGCGAACCGTAGGAATTGAAGTCCTTGCGCTCGACACCGTGTTCGGAGAGGTACTTTCCGGCGGGCGAGTCGAATTTGATCGACCCGGCCGGGCTGATGTGGTCGGTGGTGACCGAGTCGCCCAGCTTGGCCAGCACCCGCGCCCCGGTGATGTCGGCGACCGGCTGGGGTTGCGGGGTCATGCCGTCGAAGTACGGCGGCTGACGCACATAGGTGGAATCTGGGCTCCAGGAGAAGGTGTCGCTGTCGGGGACCGGCAGGCTGCGCCACCGCTCGTCGCCGGTGAACACGTCGGCGTAGCTGTTGGTGAACATCTCGGCCTGCAGGCTGTCGTTGACGATCGCGTCGATCTCGGCTGTTGTGGGCCAGATGTCGCGCAGGTACACCGGTTGGCCGTCACTGCCGGTGCCGATCGGATCGTGCAGCAGGTTGACCCGCAGGGAGCCGGCCAGCGCATAGGCCACCACCAGGGGAGGGGATGCCAGGAAATTCATCCGGACCTCCGGGTGGATGCGGCCCTCGAAGTTGCGGTTGCCGGACAGCACCGAGCAGATGGTCAGATCGTTGTCGAGGGCGGCCTTGCTCACCTGGGGGATCAGCGGTCCGGAGTTGCCGATGCAGGTGGTGCAGCCGTAGCCGACCAGGTTGAAGCCGAGCTTGTCCAGATACGGCGTCAAACCGGCCCGGTCGTAGTAGTCGGTGACCACTCGCGACCCGGGGGCAAGCGTGGTCTTCACCCACGGCTTGCGTGACAGGCCCTTCTCCACCGCCTTCTTGGCCAGCAGCGCGGCGCCCACCATCACCGAGGGGTTGGAGGTGTTGGTGCAGGAGGTGATCGCGGCGATCACCACGTGCCCGTTGTCGACCTCGGTGCGGGTGCCGTCGGCCAGTTCGACGGCGGCGGCCGCCGACGGCCACTCGTGCTCGGTGCCGTCGCAGCATGGGGTGCGTGGTTTGGCGCCGGCGCGGGCGTGGCTGAACGCGACCGGGACGCTGGCCGGGAAGGACTCCGCGGACGCCTCGTCCAGTCCGGCCAGCGCCTCCGCGGTGGTCTTGGCGCCG
>NZ_JBYCKY010000815.1:0-4244 GCF_057473605.1 Mycobacterium sp. TH-M82
AACCAGCTGCGCGGCCGCGCCGGTCGCCAGGGCGACCCGGGGTCGTCGGTGTTCTTCTCCAGCTGGGAGGACGAGGTCATCGCCACCAACCTCGAAGCAAGCAAACTCCCGATGGACATCGACGGCGAGGGCCGGATCATCAGCGGAAAGGCGGCCGGACTGCTCGACCACGCCCAACGTGTCGCCGAGGGTAAGCTGCTCGACATCCACGCCAACACCTGGCGCTACAACCAGTTGATCGCCCAGCAGCGCGCCATCATCGTCGAACGGCGCAACACGCTGCTGTCCACCGCAGCCGCGCGCGATGAACTCGCCGAGCTGGCACCGGAGCGCTACCGGGCCCTAGTCGATCAACTGGGCTCGGATGGGTCGGATGGGGAAGCGAAGCTGGAGAAGATCTGTCGGCTGATCATGCTGTACCACCTCGACCGCGGCTGGGCCGATCACCTGGCGTTTTTGGCCGATATCCGGGAGAGTATCCACCTGCGCGCGCTGGGTCGGCTGAATCCGCTCGACGAGTTCCACCGGATGGCGCTGGATGCCTTCGCGTCGCTGGCGGCCGATGCGATCGAGGCGGCGCAGCAGACCTTTGAAACCTCTGACACCATCGAAGCCGAACCCGGTATCGACCTGTCCAAGCTGGCGCGGCCGACGTCGACGTGGACCTACATGGTCCGCGACAATCCGCTGACCGACGACACGATGGACGCGCTGAGCCTGCCGGGGATCTTTCGCTAGCGCCGGCCATGATGGGTCCCGGGGTCAGCCACGACCGGGTGCTGACGGTGCCCAACGTGCTCAGCGTGATCCGCCTGATACTGATCGGCGTGTTCGTCTATCTACTCCTGGTGAGCCGGGCCGAAGGCTGGGCGGTGATCGTGCTGCTGCTCAGCGGCGCCTCCGATTGGGCCGACGGCAAGATCGCTCGGCTGATGGGGCAGTCATCGAAGCTGGGTGCCCTGCTGGATCCCGCGATCGACCGGCTCTACATGGTGGCTGTCCCGATCGCATTCGGGCTGCGCGGCCTGGTGCCGTGGTGGGTCATCGCCGTGCTGCTGGCTCGTGACGCGCTGTTGGTCGCCGCGCTGCCGGTGCTGCGCAGCCGGGGACTGACCGCGCTGCCGGTGACCTACGTCGGCAAAGCTGCTACGTTCGCGCTGATGTCGGGCTTCCCGTTGATCCTGCTGGGGCAGTGGCCCGCAATGTGGAGCCGTGTGGCACTGGCCTGCGGGTGGGCGTTTCTGATCTGGGGCGTGGCGATTTATCTGTGGGCGTTCGTGTTGTACGTGGTGCAGCTGATCATGGTCGTGCGGCGGATTCCCAAGTTTTGCAGCGACGGCGGGGGCCATCGTGGGTGAGCCGGACCGGCCCTTCCCGGGCTACGCGCTGGGCGGCTACGAGCCGGGCGCCGGTCGTCGCGACCACCTGGCCGGACGGCCGCGGTTCATCCCGGTTCCCTCGTTGCTGCGCTCGCTGCTGACCGAGCACCTGGACCCGGGTTACGCCGCGGCCGCCGCTGAACGCGAGCGCTCCGGTGTAGGCGGTGGACCCCCGAGCGGCCCAGTCCGGGTTGCGGCGTGGGCGTGGCGAGCCGTGGCCGCGTTGCTGGTCGCCGGGATGTTCACCGTCGCCGTCGGGCAGGCCCGTTCGTTGGCACCCGGGGTGCGCGCCGCCCAGCAGGTACTGGCGGGCAGCCTGCGGTCGGTCGAGACCGCCACCGACCGGCTGGTCAACCATCGTGACTCGCTGGTAACGCAGGTCGACGACCTGCAGCGGCGCCGGCTCAACGACGACACCGAGGGTCGGCGGTTGCTGGCCGGGCTCGATGCGCTCAGTCTGGCGGCCGCCAGCACTGGCGTGATCGGCCCGGGGCTGACCGTCACGGTGACTGACCCCGGGATCGGGCGAAACCTCTCCGATGTGTCCAAGCAGCGGGTGTCGGGCAGTCAGCAGATCATTCTGGATCGCGACCTGCAGCTCGTCGTCAATTCACTGTGGGCCAGCGACGCCGCGGCTATTTCAGTCGACGGTGTGCGGATCGGGCCCAACGTGACCATTCGCCAGGCCGGCGGCGCGATCCTGGTCGACAATACTCCGGTCAGCAGCCCCTATACGATCCTGGCGATCGGCCCGCCGCACGAACTGCAGGACTCCTTCGACCGCAGCCCAGGGCTGTACCGACTACGTCTGCTGGAGGTGTCCTACGGAGTCGGCGTCAGCGTCAGCGCCGGTGACGGCTTGGCGCTGCCGGCAGGCGCAGTCCGGGATGTCAAGTTCGCCGAACAGATCGGAGCCCAGTGACATGACAGAAGCCGCCGGCAGATGATCGGCGTCGCTGCCTTGGTCGTCGGCATCGTGCTGGGCGTGATCTTCCACCCCAGCGTGCCGGAAGCGGTCCAGCCCTATCTGCCCATCGCGGTGGTGGCCGCGCTGGACTCGGTATTCGGCGGGCTGCGCGCCTATCTGGAGCGGATCTTCGACCCGAAGGTGTTCGTGGTGTCGTTCGTGTTCAACGTCCTGGTCGCGGCGTTGATCGTCTACGTCGGCGACCAGCTTGGCGTCGGGACGCAGCTTTCCACCGCGATCATCGTGGTGCTGGGAATCCGCATCTTCGGAAACGCCGCCGCCCTGCGGCGCCGATTGTTCGGAGCCTGACCGACATGGGGTGCGCCGACGACGATGCACAGCGAAGCGCGAAGAAGCGGCGCATCAGTACCGACGCCGTCCGGCGGGAGAACACCGATTCAGCCGATTCAGCCGATACAGCCGCGGTGCCGCACGGCCGGCACGAGTTGCCGCCCGATCATGATCAGGCCGGCGCCGAGACGCCGGACGCCGGCCTGCGGGCGGGTCGCTCTCGGCGACTGTTCGGTGCACTGGCTATCCTGCTCTGCCTGCTGCTGGGTGCGGCCATCGTTACCCAGGTGCGCCAGAATGAGTCCGGCGATGCGCTGGACACGGCGCGCCCCGCCGACCTGCTGGTGCTGCTGGATTCACTGCGTCAGCGCGAGGCCAGGCTGAACACCGAGGTCGCCGAACTACAGCAGACGCTGAGGGTGCTGCAGGAGTCGGGCAGCAGCGACCATGCGGCCATCGAGAACGCGCAGGCGAGGCTGGCCGCTCTGGCCATCATGACCGGCACCGTCGGCGCGTTCGGACCCGGTGTCACGGTGACCATCGAAGACCCCGGGCACGCGGTGGTGCCGGAGGCGATGCTGGATGTGATCAACGAGCTGCGCGCGGCCGGCGCCGAGGCGATGGAGATCCGCGACACGCAGCAGGGGGTGCGGGTCGGGGTGGATACTTGGGTGGCCGGCGCAGCCGGGGCTCTGGAATTCGACGGGAAGGTTCTCACGCCGCCGTACACGGTGGTGGCGATCGCCGATCCACCCACCCTGGCGGCGGCGATGAACATTCCGGGCGGCGCGGTCGACAGTGTCAAACGACTCGGCGGCACCATGACGGTGCAGCAGAGCGATCGGGTGGACGTGACCGTCTTGCGGCAACCGAAACCACACCAATACGCTCAGCCCGTCAACTGATCGCCAGCGAAGAAAAGGACCACCGTGAGCCCTGCCAGTGATGTCCCAGCCGACCTGCACTACACCGCCGAACATGAATGGGTCCGTCGCACCAGCCCGAACAGCGTTCGGGTGGGAATCACCGATTTCGCGCAGTCGGCGCTCGGGGACGTGGTGTTCGTCCAGCTGCCCGACGTGGGTGCGCAGGCGAGCGCGGGAGAATCCTTCGGCGAGGTGGAGTCGACGAAATCGGTGTCGGATCTCTACGCGCCGGTCTCGGCGAAAGTGGTCGCCGTCAACGGCGACCTGCAGGCCAGCCCGCAACTGGTGAACTCCGACCCGTACGGCGCCGGCTGGCTGCTGGATCTGCAGGTCGAGGAGGCACACATCGAGGCCCTGGAGCGCGACCTCGCGGCGCTGCTGAACGCCGACGCCTACCGGGGCACTCTGCCAGAATGAGCCCGGAATGAGGCCGGAATGAGCCGGAACGCGAATCGCCGGGGTGCCGGTTCGGCGCTGGACGGTCGAACATCCGATCGTGCGGTGCGGCGCGCATTGCGGGCCGCTGCACGGTACGGTCGACTCATCGACGGTAACGCCGGCGCCACGTGCGCCCAGCGGGTACAACCAGATCAGACAGATCAGATAACGCCACAGCGGCCAGTGAGGAGCAGCGGGTGCCGGAGAAGGACAACGACCAAACCACTGACGATGCTTCCGTGG
>NZ_JBYCKY010000816.1:0-1872 GCF_057473605.1 Mycobacterium sp. TH-M82
TGGGGATGGCCGCCACCGGCTGTTCGATGGTCAGGTCAAGGCTTTGACCCCCTGTCCTTGCAGTGCCTGGGTCAGCCGGACGGAGTCTCCGCTGGTCTGACACAGGTGGGCGTGATGGAGCAGTCGGTCGACGGTGGCGGTGGCCAACGTTTTGGGCATCAGCTCGTCGAATCCGCTCGGATGCAGGTTTGACGACATCGCCACCGATTTGCGCTCGTAGGCGGCTTCCACGATGCGGTAGAGGCCTTCAGCGGCATCGGTGCCCACCGGCAGCAGCCCGACGTCATCGATGACGACGAGCTCGGCGCGCACGATCTTGGCGATCGCCCTGTTCAGCGAGTCATCGGCGCGGTGTGCTCGCACCAGTACGCCGATCTGCTCGAGGGTGAACCAGGCCACCGGCATACCGGCCTCGATGACCTGTTGGCCCAGGGCTTCCAGGAAGAACGTCTTGCCGGTGCCGGCCGGGCCGCAGACCACCAGGTTTTCTCGGCGGTGCACCCATTCGAGGGTGCGCAGTGCCTGCTGGGTGGGCAGCGGGATCGACGAGGCGTTGGCGTCCCAGGCGTCGAAGGTCTTGCCGGTCGGGAACCCAGCAGCTTTGCGGCGCGATGCCAGCATGGATCGGGCTCGTCCGACGGATTCCTCGGTCAGCAGGGCTTTGATCACCTCGGTGGGGTCCCAGCGTTGACTGCGTGCGGTGGCCAGCACGTCGGCGGCGATGGCGCGGGCATGTGGTAGCCGCAACTGCCGCATCAGCGTCTCCACCTCGGCGGGCAATGTGGCAGTGGTGGTCAGCGTGGTCATGCGTGTGGCTCCTCATCGTGAGTGGTGTTGGTGCCCAACGTGTTCCAGCTGCTGGTTCCCTGGGCCAGGGACGTGTGTTCGGTGGTGCGCCCGCGGGTGGTGTCGATGCCCTTGGCCGCCAGGATGGAGTCGAGGTCTCCGGTGGCGAAACGACCGTGCACGGCGGCATGTCCGAGCGCCCAGTCCACGTCGTCGCACGGCGCCAGGGCCGACAAGGCGACGGCGTGGGCCATCTTCTGATTGATCCGCTCAGTGCCCACAGCGGCGGCCTCTTTGAGCCACATGCCGGCACCGGCACCGATCGCCAGGAACGCGTGCTCGGCGGCGGTGCCGGCCCGCAGGCGGTAGTCGCCGGGAATCTTTTCGTGGTGGTCGGGGAAGTGCGTGGCGTCGACGGCCGGATTGCCCGGTGTGGTGCGGCGGTGCCGGGCAACCTCGATGGGGCCGCCGTCATCGAGGGCGCAGATGACGACCTGATCGGTGCCGTCGTGATGACGAACCCACACCGTTTGTCCCACCAGGGCTTTGGGAACCGAGTACTGGCCGTGCTCGAAGGCGATCATGGCGCTGTTGTCGGGGACCCGGCGAGTCACCCCCAGCGCTGCGGTGTGCGGCAGCTCAGGCACCTGATGCAGCCGGGTGCGTTCCTCGGCGAGCATCTCGGCAGGAACCCGCCGGGTGGTCCGGTGCACCCGGGCGTTGACCTGCTCGGTGAACGCAGCACATGCCGCTTCGACCTCGGCGAAACTGTCGTAGCTGGCCAACAGGTTCGTCTCGGTGGGCACGATGTCGGCCTTGGCCAGCTTCACCGCGTTTTCCACTCCGCCCTTGGTGGCCGGATCAGCGGGTTGGCAGGTCAGCACCGACACCCCGTAGTAGCGGCCGAACGTGACGGCTTGGCGGTTGCGGACCGGCACCCCGGCGATATGGCCGGTGGTGACGGTCTTCTCGTTGTCGGTCTTATGTGCCCGCCCTCGTTATGTGCCGGGCCGGCCGTGGTGCCGTCAAGAAGCCCTGTGCCGCATTGGTTTGACGACTCTTCGGGTCGGCGACGGGGCGCATAAC
>NZ_JBYCKY010000817.1:0-23625 GCF_057473605.1 Mycobacterium sp. TH-M82
GCCGCCAAACCAGCCACCAACGATCAAGCCCCCAACACCAACGCCCGGGGCCAAAATTCATGCAGAACAGTGGGGCCAAATCACTTGACGAAACGCACCCCGACCTCACCGATGCGATCTACCGGGTCGCAACGGGATGATGTCGCCCGGTATCTCGACGCACTGTGAACCATTCAGCCTCAGGAACTCAATCCCTAAAAGACTGAACGTAACCGGACCCCGTGAACTGGTCTACGAGATCGGCATCGACATGACCCGCTTCCCGCCAGCCGCACGTCTGGTGCCGTGGGCCAACTTCTGCGGCGCGACTCACCACGAGTATGCCGGTAACCCATCACCAAGGTGCACGGCAAGGCCAACCCATGGCAGGGCGGCACCCTCGGCCGCACCCGCACCGCATTCGCCAACTCGCGCGCCCACACCTTCCTAGGCTTCCTAGGCATCCGCCATCGGCGCCTGGCCCGCCATCGCCGTAGGCAGAAGGCGATCGTCGCCACCGGCAACTCGATATCGAGCGTCATCTAACACGTGCTCCGACCCCGACACCACATTCTGTGACTTCGGGCTCGATATGTTCCGAGTCCGGAATCAAAGCACCGACGCGCTCATGATCGCGCCACTCAACTGCAAGCGCTCACGGGAGCAGATCGCGATCCGCGACAGCAAAGCTCGGTCATCACAGATACCGCAACCTTAAACTCGCAGCAGCGCAAAACGACCCGACTTCCGCCAGGCACCTTCGACTGCCCCTCACCATCTGATTTTCGGGTCAGACTGAGACGCGCTGAAACGATACGCTCGACACCCCAGCGCCGATCTGGTCAACGGCGGCGCCATGACGACGGTCCTGGCCGCTGGTCTACCTGCCGCTTGACAAAACGGCTCAGATGTCAGTGGAGGGCACTGACGAGATCGGCCGACATGGCGCCCAGTTGGGGACCCCACGTTCCCCAGCCGTGGTCTCCTCCGGTCGGGAAATCGAAGTGCCCGTTGCTTCCGCCGACGTAGCCGTACTGCGAGTAGAACATTCGGTTGCTGCCCTGCGCCTGGTCGGCGACGCCGAGCATGGAGGCCGGATCGCTGGCGGTCAGGGTCTGGGGGCTGAACACCCATAGCCGGGTGTTGTTTTGGGCCAGCAACTGGGCGTGCACGTATGGGTCGTGCCATTTCCAGCGGCCCAACTGCGCCGCGCCCCACATCGCCTGGGTGTTCACCCCGCCGAAATTCTGCATCCCGGCGGTGATTGCGCCGTTCATCGTGGTTTCCGACGGGTACAGAAAACCTGACATTGAACCGGCATACTTGAACCGATCGGGGTGGAAGGCGCCGAGCGCCATCGCCGCATAGCCGCCCTGAGAGGCGCCCACAGCGGCATGGCCACCGGGTGCGAGGCCTTTGTTGGCGGCCAGCCAATTGGGCAGCTCGGTGGACAGGAAGGTATCCCACTGCTTGCTTCCGTCCTGTTCCCAGTCGGTGTACATGCTGTACGCGCCACCGGCCGGCGCGACGACCGAGATGCCCTTGCCAGCTAACGTACTCATCGCATTACCCGCGCTGACCCAACTGGCGACATCAGGTGCGGCGTCGAAGGGATCCAGCAGATAGACCGCGTGCGGCCCACCGGCCATGAATGCGACCGGGATGTCGCGACCCATCGCTCCCGACGGAACCATCAAGGTCTCGTAACCGGCTGCATTGGCTTTGCCTGTGGGTGTCGCGGTTAACGTCATGCAGCCGATCGCGGCTGACAGTGCGGCGGCGCAGAGGACCCGCAACAGCGCCGCCAGGCTACTTATACCCCTGACGCCTCCGGCCCGTGACTTCTGAACCCGACGCGCAGTGCGTCGACGACAGCGATGCCATCCGAAACCAGATCCAGGTTCAACGTGGAAAACCGGCCGGCCAATTGCATCAGGGAAATCGGAAGGGCTGGGCGAAATCCTAGGCGGCATGGGGGCAGCTCTCCTCATCACTGAAGTCCGGCTGACATTCTCTGACCAAAACTCAAGCAGTATCGAACCTAGATTAGATTAATGATCAGGCAATATCTATCGTTATTTGAAACCGTGCTGGTCTGGCCGCATAGGGCCAATCAGCCGCCCATTGTCTGACGGAGTTGAGCATCCCGGGCGGCTATACGCGGGCGTGCTTGCACCCTCGCCCGCACCGGCGCTAAACGCCAATTAGACCTGCGTGGACGGCATAGCACCGCATGCGCGACCGCACGTGAGCCGGTCCGGCATACCGGGCCCATCCCAATGAGTGGGGACCGCATACGCCATTGAGCAGTACACCCAACGGTCTTGAACGAACTGCTTGTCAACCGGCCCGGTTGGGAAGGCTTGATAATCGAGTCCGTCCGGGCCTCACCTGTAGGTACCGGCCAAATGGAGGAACATAGCTATCGGCTGCAGCTCAAGCACGGCAACCGACCGCAAGGAGCGCCGGACACGCTCATCGCCGAGGTCACCAGCACCAATCCCGCCAGTCGCCAGATGGTTGCAGTGACGGGCGCCTACCAACGTGAAGTGCTGTTCTACCGACGCTTACGCGGCCTCACCGACATACGAAGTCCACAATGCTTCCACGCCGACATCGCCGACTATCTCTGCGGATTTCGTGCTCCTTATGGAAGACACAACTGCGGCCTTGTCGGTAGACCAGCTCGGCGGGTGCAGCCCCGACCAGGCGGACTGCGCGCTCGCCCAGGCCGCCGCATTGCATGGCGGGTCATGGCAGCATCCGAAGCTGGCGGAGCAGGATTAGCTTGCCGTGCAACATGTCTGGGGCACTCTCACCAGCTCGCTGCCAAGGGCCATTGATCCATTCGCTGATCCCATGAACCACTAAAGGAGCATCCGCCTGTCGGCGAGGAACGGCTTGAGGTTAGCCGGTTAACTCATCGGACGATGTCAACGCCAATCGCGCACCCACGTGACCATCTCGTCGCGCATCTGACTGGCGTGCCTTGAGCCATTCGCCTAGACCGGCGGCCTGTGCCAACGGCAGGCTCGCATAAGTCTGAGGCAAGCCTACGAGCTGGTGAGGTCGATGACGGCTAATGCGATGAACACGGCGAAAACGTACCCCTCGAAGATCAAGCGAAGCGCGCGGGGAGCCACTCGCAAGTCCATGAAGTGCACACCGATCAGCCGCACTTTGCATAAGGCGACCGCAATGATCACGATCGCGGCCAGCGACGTCGCCCCTGCACCTTGCTCGATGCCGACCAAAAACGAGGCCAACGTCAACGCTAGCAGGGCAACCCATACCGTCGTGATCCGGCGCGTCGCAGTCATTTCATCACCTCATCGCACCAGATAGAACAAGGCGAACAAGACCACCCATAGCAGATCGACCATGTGCCAGAAGATCCCGCCGGCTTCACAAAGGATGATCTGCCGCCCGGACAGCACCGGGCGTCGAGTCAACACTATTAGCCCGATCAGCACGCAGACCCCGAGTACGACGTGAAACAGGTGCACGCCGGTGAAAACGAAATAGTAGGCAAAGTATTCGTGGGCAACCGACGGCTTGCCGGCGATCAGCAGATGAGTCCACTCCAGGGCTTTGACGGCAATGAAGCCTAGACCACATGCCAACGCCGCACCTAAAAGCATCGGCACCTTCCGGTATCGACCCGACAGCACATACTGCACAGCAATGGCCACCACCAGCGAACTGGTCAGCAAGAGCAGGGTATTAACCGTGCCCAGGACAACGCTCAGACACCCATGGCCGCGGACGAACGCCTCGTGGTTGTGCCCCCGCGCATACATGAAGGTGGCGAAGAACAACGCGAACACCGTCATGTCGAGTAGCACGAACACCCAGATGCCTTCCTCACCAGGGATTCTGCGGCGCGCCGCAGCTGCGGCGGGCGCCGGTGGCGTTGAGGAGTTTCCGTCTGCTTCGGAGCGCGCACGGACTGCGCCACCGGTCATCTGGTCGCGCTCTTCGATCACACGTCCCATTCGAACTCGAGCCGCTCAGGCCGATGGAAGATCATGCCTTCCTGCACCCGGATCTGCTGATCCGGAACCACCCGCAAGTTGGGCAACCTGGTCACCACCGTCTCGATGGCAACCTTCATGTCCAGCCGAGCGATCCACTGCCCGATGCACGTATGCGGCCCCAGTCCAAAATGCATGCTCTTGCGCATCTCAGCGGGCTCGCGATCGATGTTGAACCGCTCCGGGCATTCGAACACGGTGTCGTCGTTATTGGCCGACTGCACCAAGGCAAAAAGGTTGGAGCCCTTCGTGATTTTGTGGCCGCCGATCTCCACATCCTCCTTGACTCGCCGCACAATGCCTCGCGCCGGGGTCAGGCGCCGCAGCGACTCCTCCACCACCTTAGGCACCAGCGACAGGTCATCGCGAACCCGAGCCAATAACTCCGGGTTCTGCGCCAGTTCGTACAACGAAAAGCTGATCCCGCCGGCGCTGGTCTCGAACCCCGCGATCACCAGCTGACCGACAACGCCCAGGATCTCGAGGTCGGTCAAGCTCTTCTCGTTCTGCTCCTGCGCTAAGATCAACCCGCTGATCAGATCATCCCCGGGAGACTTACGCCGCTCCGCGATTGCCTCCTGCAGGTACTCGTTGAACCCGACCTGATCGCGCGCTAGCTCCAAGCGCCGCTCCTCAGAAATGGTCGGCACGAATAACTCGGTGATACCCAGTGTCCACCGGTGAAAATTCTGATGGTGCTCCGGGGGTACGCCAAGAATCTTGAACAGCACATGAACCGGCATCGGCGTCGCGAAGCTATCCACCAGATCGGCGCGTCCCTTTTCCACAACCGCGTCGATAAGCTGATTGGCTGCTTCCCGGATCACCCCCTCCCGGGCCTTGATCGCACCAGGAGTCAGCGGTTTGGCCGCTAGCTTGCGGATCCGACTGTGTTCTGGAGGATCAGTATTGACCAACGCCGGCAACCAAGGCGCGTAACCATGCGGCAACGCGCTCTTGACTTCGTCCGGGACCTCACCGACCAAATCATCTGGCATACAACCAAAGCGATCGATGTCCTGAACCACCGCACGAATGTCGTCATACCGACTGATCACCCAAGCGTCCAGCTCCTCGACATGAAACACCGGCGCATGCTCGCGTACCTGTCCAAACAGCGCGCATGTATCCCATGTGCTCCGGAATACGTCCATCATCGACGGCTGTGCATCAGCCTGCGCCTGATCACTCATCAACAAATCCCTTCTGTGCAGAGCTGAAATCTTCTTTGGTGCCAACCGATCTCATGATCCAGGCACACAGACGTTTGACGGATCGCCATTACTTGCCGGGCAGGACGTAGTCAGCCGGCGCGGGCAGGCAGTTCAGGAGGTCCGGATCCTTTTCAAGGAGTCGACGCCAGTACCTACGGTAGTGCCGGAAGTTCATGAAGTCCTGGTCTTCGCCGTAGACCACCTGACCGTCGTACTCCCACTTCACTAACGACCACCAGTTGAGGATGTCGCTGTTGATCGGCCACTTAAGCCAATTCAGAGTCTGGCCCTCGGCGTGCAATTCGCGCCCGAGCTCGTCGACGCAGTCGATGACCTGGGTCAGCACCCGTCCGTCGCGGCCCCGTTGGGCTCGGCGGGTGCCGCCGACGACCTGGGCCTTGATGCCGTCGCGAATATAGAAGCCCGTCGTCACGGTCTCGGTAGTGCCCTCGATCGGATCCTCCTCAAAGGAGTAGGTCGTCTGCGGATCGTAAAGGTGCCAACCACTTTCGGCGGAAGCGAACACATAGGGCCAACCCGCCCGCAACGGATCGGCAATGTCGGCGTGGCGTGGCCCCCAGCCACGGTCACGCAGCGCCCCGCAATCGATATCGATCTTGTCACCTTCGATTTCGACGATGCCCTGGAAACGCCCGGCATGCTCGTAATGGCCGACTGAGAAATCGCCCTCCTTTTTGACCCAGTTCTTGATACCCGGGTCCTCGTCCCCGCTCTTGGCCAGCTTCATATAGTGCGGCTCAGCAACAGCAGTCCACGTCAGATCGATCTTCACGCCGTGGCGGTCATACCCCAGGCGGTACTCCTTCTGAGGCTCGAGCATCTTGCAGCTCAGCGAGTTCGACAGCTCGAAGTTGTACATCTGCGCGTCTTTGGGGATCGAAAGATGTTGATCCCAGCCGTAATAGAGACAGTTGTACACGTCCTCACCGGTGTTGTCCCAGATCGCCGGCCCGGCCACCACCAGGTTCATGTTCGGCCGCCAGTAGAAATAGATGAAGCCGCACAGGTTGCGCTCCGGTACGGTAAAGCCGAACAGGGTGTTCTCACTCCAGTAGGGATCGTCGCTGTGCGTATGAAACTGCTCGTCTGCCAGGTCGATCTTGTCGGTCCAACCCATTGTCTTCTTCCCTCTAACTCGTCAGTTCTTAATTCGGATGCGGTCTGCGAGCGTTTGAGCTCAGGTCAGTCCGGCAGCTTGCGAGGCTTCGAGATCGATAGCCATATCGGCGTAGGTGCGAGCCATGGCAGCAGTCACGGTGTTGGCGTGCTCGGAGTCCTCGACTTGAGCACCCATACCCACGATCAGGAACACCCCATACATCGCGCCCTGACGGTAGGCGGTCCATGCGTCGTCGAAGTCGAAGCCCTCGACACCCGAGCTCACCAGCCGCTGATGGTATTCCGTGAGCAGATCGCGCTCGACCGCGCGCCGTGCCTCGGCGGGCAGCGAGCCACCGAGGAAATAGGCTAGGTCGACGCCGGGGGGGCCGAGCCGAACGGTCTGGAAGTCGACGACCACTGTTCGGTCCGAGCCCGGGTTGGTTGGGTACAGAAGGTTGTCGCTGCGGAAATCCCCGTGCTGAACCACCGTTGGCGCTTTCCAGCTGCGCACCCACTTGCCGGCTTGCGGTAGGACAGCTTCGAACAGTTTGATGTGCGAAGCATGCAGGCGGTCACCGAAGCGCGTGACGAACGGATCGAGCCCGGCCGGCAAGGCGTCGAAGGTCGCGATCGTGCGCTGCGGATTGGCGAGCCATTCGAGTGCGGTCACTTTGGATGAGTTCCACAGCGGTGCTTGAAACGCGACTAATTCGCGCAGTGCCCGGGAACATTGATCCGGCGAGGCTGCCTCCAGAATGCTACCCGCAGCGGCGGTTTCGCTGAGATCCTCCAGCACCAGATTGAAGGTAGTGGCGTCGTCGGCAAGCCGTGCCGAATAGCATTGAGCCAGACCCATGCCCGGTACCAGCGGGGCGATGTCTTGGTAGAACCGCGTCTCAAGTTCGTAGAAGCCCATCGCTTTAGCAAGGCCATAACTTCCCGGATCGTCGGTAGGATATTTGACGACAACGGATTTTGGCGCGCCCGTCGGACCCGCATAAGTCAACTTAGCTCGCACCATCCGCGCGATGACGCCACCACCCACCGGCTCGAGCTCCACAGCCGACAGATCGGATGCGGTTAGTAACCCGGCACCGCCCAACACATTTCTGAACCACTCAAGATTCATCTGGTCGGGGCTGGTCGCAATGGGCGCCGAAGAGCTGCTGTGCGGCTCGGTCGAACCGGTCGTTCTTACGTCATGCGTCATCCAACAATCTCCCGCGCTAGAGGTTGTACCGAAGCGAAATTACCGCGCCGTCCGGTAATCGGACATTCTGTACGAACATACTGTAGGAGGATTACTGTGTTGTCAATCACGCGACGCCACCCCGACACGCTCGCCAGTAGGCGTTTCTACGCGTTTTAAGATGGAACAGATGTCGATCGAGCGGATCAGTGATTCCGACCCCTCGGTGGGATCGCTGATGACCGGTAGGTAATCGACTGGCGACACCCAGTCGACTCCTGCATCGACGTAGGCCTGCAACTGCGCTGCGACCTGCTGCGCGTTGCCCCAGATGTAAGCGAGTTCCGTCATTTTGCGGGTTGCCTTGCCGACGACCTCGTCGGCAAAGGCCACCGGCGTATCGTGCGGCTTCATTTTCATGAAGTAGGTCCACCCGTCAGGAACCGCCGGCTCTACCCCACTGCTGCGCCACTCCGAGGGCTGCGTGCGCCCGAAGATCGCCCCGATCCACCGCACCAGATTATTGTCCAGCGCACGATCGAGGACCGCTTCGTCCTCGTGAACCAGCACCGGACAAAAAGCCCCGACCCGAAACTGTTCGGGATCCCGACCTTTGGCCGCAACATCTTTCTTGAGCTTGCTGATGTACTCCGCAGCTTCCTCAGGTGTGGCCCACACACATGGTGCGGCGCCAGCGAACCCGTCGGCGTAAGTCGTCGACAGATCGAGGATCTTGGGCCCGCCACCCAAGCCCCACAACTTCGGTCGATATTGCTTGGCGCCGCCGAGAAATGCTTTGTCAAGGTTCCAGTGGTTCCCTTCATGCGAAACGGGGCCGTCATTGTTCATCAGTTTGGTGAAGATCTGGTACAGATCCTCTAGACGCGACAAGCCCTGCGACCGTTTCCATCCGAATGGATTGCACTGCTTGACTTCACCACCGCCAACTAGAAAGGTGGCACGGCCCTCGGTGATCTTCGCCAGGGTCAACATCTGGTGAACCAGCTGCGCCGGCCCGTTGCGGATGGAATCGGTCAACAATGCCAGATTCTTGCCCGGCGTGGATGCGTACACATATGCGGCCAGGGTGAATGCATCATCCATCGAATCGGGGTCGGGGAGCACACCCGCTAGCGGAGTGTTCTCCGGCGTCCACAACGATGGCGGAATGAAGTTCACCAGTTGATCTGACATGGCGAGGCCGTCGACGGCGTCACTGGCGGCCGCGGCCTTCGCCGCGTCGACGGTGACTGACGCAGGCGCATATCGGTCACCCCACAAGAACACCGCGGTCTCGGCGGTCCTGGACGCCATCAATGTGCCTCCTGCCTCAATTGCGCATTCCTCGGATCGGCAAATCCCGCGTCCCGAACAGGCTGGCACGAAGGTTTAGCGGCATTGGACCAGCGAACGCAGAAGGCGCCGATCGGACCACCGGCTATTCCCTCCCTCGCTGGTTTCGTCTCTAACTGAGATTAAAAACGCCAAGTCTACGGGGCAGACGTGTTATTCGAACAGTATGTCCGCGGCGCGGAGTGTTGTCAATCACACCCTGACCTACCGGCCGAAACGCGAAACCAGCACTTTCATAAACCCTGGCGAGCGGACCATAGACCCATCTTGACGCCGCTGGTATTGGACTACAGATTCTATCCTGGGTTAAATATGAGGCGTGACACTGCTCTGGCTCGGCGACGACCCCGGCGGTACGCCAGATACTGCCGGCCCCGGCGATGGCGCCAACCCGATCGAGGCGACCCTGATTTTGCCTGCCACCGGCGGCCAGGGCTTGCCTATTGCCTGGCCGATCCAGGACCTGCTCGCCGACGGTGGTGTCATATCCGTCGACTGGCAATGCGGGCGCACCGCCCTCACCGAAGTTGAACGCAACACCGGTTCGGCGCTATTAGGGCGGCGAGCGAAGTTGGTCGATGCCGTCGGAATGTCGGCCGCCGTCCAGATCTGATTGCCAATGCACCTGCCGCCCCTACCGCAGCACACCGTTGCGAGCGATCAGAATTTCTGCTCTACATTGCGGTCGTTCCTCCGGCCTAAGATGACGATCGCCCTTGGTGATGGCGTTGGAGCGGTGCGTTGTTTGGACGACGGCAACTCGATTTGCGCGGCGATCAGCGCAGTCGCGGCGGAGGTCGGCTCAATCCGGCTGGTGCTCGGGTGGCTGCCGGCGGTGGTAGCCGGTCTTGACCCCGAGGCCTTCACCGACGTGGTTGCGCTGATGCCGGGTTGGGGCGCGCGTGATGTGTTGCGGAGCCCGAAGGCGCGGTTCGTGCCAACCAGCCTCGCGGGCATTCCGAGTCTGCTCGCCGGTCCGTTACGCCCCGACCTACTCGTCACTCGTCTGGTGCGGCGCGCCGGGCGCTTGTATTTCGGCACCGAAGTGTCCTGGCAGCGCGAAGTCATCGACGCTGGTGTGCCCGCGCTCGCATTCGTAGACAGCGCCGCGCCGGCGGCCAGCGGCGAGGCACCGCTGGATTCGGCGCAGGTGCAGGTGGTCGGCCAGACCGGTGACGGACCAATTGTGTTGCGGCCAAAGGAGCCTGAGCCAGTGCACGAAGCACTGGCCGAGCGCGTGCTGCGCTTCGTTCCAGCGGGAGCACGGCTTCAGTATGGACCGGGCCAACTTGGCACCGCACTGTTACGCAAAGTTGAGGTGCCGCTGCGCATCGACACGGGCCTGTTGACCGACGCGGTGGTAGAACTGGACCGACGCGGCCTCCTGATGGGTGAACCGTCCGCAACCTATCTGATCGGCAGTGAGACGTTGTACGAGTGGGCCGATGGTCGACGTATTCTGCATGGCATCGACTACACGCACGATCCGACTCGGCTGTCACAGGGCGAGCCGTTTTTTGCCGTCAATACCGCGATCGAGATCGACCCCGTCGGTCAGATAAACGTCGAGGGAGTAAACGACAGGGTGGTAGGCGGCATAGGCGGCCATCCCGACTTTTGCGCCGCCGGCCGCATGAGCCGCGCCGGCGTGTCGATCATCGCGGTGCCAACCAGCTTCAACGGGCGTTCACCGCTGGTGGCGCAGCTGAGTCGGCCGGCGTCGACCCCAGCACACGACATCGACCTGATCGTGACTGAGGCTGGGCATATCGACCTCCGCGGTGCCGGTTGGTCCCAGCGCCACCAACTGATCAGCGAACTCTTCGACGTCGACTGAGGGAACGAGTAGTGCGAGCTGCTTCGTTGGTCGAAGTTTGTCCGCTCGTGGGAGTGCTTGATCCCACCAGCTCGCGTCGCGGTCGCCACCCCGAGCGCCTCGCCAGGCCCTGAGCCGGGCCGATTTCAAGGCCTTTCATCTGTGCGCGACGGCAGGTGCAGCAGCCACACCATCGACCGTCCAGCTCGGAAAATGAGCGGCGGCAACAACATCATGCTGGGTGTCCGACCGGCGACAGGTGTCAGCGGCCAGCGGGTGACCATACGCCCCTGACGTTAAGCGTGAGCGTGTTCGAACCCGGCTTCGGAGTGCGGCCCCGATTTTGCGTCCGCCGCAGCTTCGTATCCCGGCTTGTTGATCGCCTTGATGGTGAACACCGTGATGAGGACGAACCATGCGAAGAAATCGGTGAACGGGATGTACCAGGGGAACAGCCCGTTCCATGCGAATGGTCCAACCTTGAAGAAGATCAGCACTGCGGCGGTGACCTGAATGAATCCCTGGCACACGCTCAAGTATCCGGTCCACCGGGGATAAAGCGGCTGCTCGGCTTTGTCGGACAAGATTGCGACACCGGTTGCGACCACCCAGGTGACGAAGGGGGGAAAGCCGATCACGAATCCGATCCAGCCGAAGTCGTTGATGAGCTGAATCGACTGCGGGGACGCTTCGTAGGGCCGAAACGCGGCGGTGAACCAGCAGATGAGCGGGATGAGGATGAGCAGCGTCGCGGACGCATAGCTGGCGATCTGAAAGTAGGTGATGGCGGATGCTACGCCGCGGATCCGTCGGGTTTGGCCGACGATTCCCGAACCGAACGCGATGTAGAACATCGTGCCGATGTAGCACATCAATATGCCGACTCGGATCGTATTGGTGTGCTCGCGGAAGATGGCCGCGGTTTGCTCCGCCGTGTCTGCAGGGTTCAGTGGCGGGAAGAAGCGCGCAATACCGACAAAACCGATGAAGAAAAACACGGAGAAGGCGATGCCCCCCCAGGCACAAAACAATTCACTCGCGCGCTTCATTGCTCGCCTTCTTTCGCTGTCGCTAACACAAATGCATGCCCGATTTTGCTGTCCACGACAAGCCACATCGTTCGACTGAACCCCGGACGAACTATTCGAACATTATGTACGGGATGCGGTGTGATGTCAATCATGCTGCGCGACCTGATGTTCCGAAGCGCACAGACTTTCGTTGTTTGACTGCATCGTTTTAAGCAGTCGCGCCTCGGTGCAGTTGAGGCAGCACCGACGAATTCATCTCTGGGTGTATGGCGGTGCGACGGCACATCCGGGAAGGCAGTGCAGCAAGCCGGGGTCGTCAGTCAGGAGCTTCGTCCACAACTTGCGGTAATAGCGGAAGTTCATGACATCCTGATCCTCGCCGTACACCACCTGACCGTCGTACTCCCACTTGACCAGCGACCACCAGTTGAGGATGTCGCTGTAGTGCGGCCACTTCAGCCAGTTCAGCGACTGACCGACGGCGTGCAGCTCTCGGCCGAACTCGTCGATGCAGTCGATGACCTGGGTCAACACCCGCCCGTCGCGCCCGCGTTCGGTCCGCCGAGTGCCCTCAACGACCTGAGCCTTGATCCCGTCGCGAATGTAGAAGCCGTGGGTCACCGTTTCCGTAGTACCGACGATGGGGTCTCCGTCGAACGGGAGACCGACCTGGGGAGTGTAAAGATGCCATCCGCTCTCTGCTGAAGCGAAGACATAGGGCCACCCGGTGCGCAGCGGATCTTTGATGTCGGCATACCGAGGTCCCCAGCTACGGTCGCGCACCGCACCGCAGTTGATCTCGATGGTCTCGCCATCGATATCGACCATTCCGGTGAATCTGCCGGCTTGTTCGTAATGGCCGACCGAGTAGTCGGCGTCGCGCGCGACCCAGTTCCCGATGCCCTTGTTTTCCTTGCCGCCCTTCGCAAGCTTCATGTAATGCGGTTCGGCGAGCGCCGCCCAGGTCAGATCGATCCTCAGCCCGTGCCGGTCATATCCGAACCGGTACTGCTGCTGCGGTTCGATCATGTTGCATGACAGCGAGTTCGACAGCTCGAAATTGAACATCTCAGCATCCGGCGGCATCGCCAGATGCTGATCCCAACCGTAGTAGAGGCAGTTATAGACGTCTTCGCCGGTGTGGTCCCAGATCGCTGGCCCCGCCACCACGAGGTTCATGTTGGGCCGGAAGTAGAAATAGATAAACCCGCACAGGTTTCGCTCTGGCGCGGTGAACCCGAGCAAACTGTTTTCGCTCCAGTACGGATCGTCACTGTGGGGGTGAAAACGCTCGTCAGCCAGGTTAATCTCGTCGGTCCAGCCCATCGCCGCTCCTGCGTCCACACAAGTTATACGAACACAATGTTCGGCTAGCCCTGCTGCCCTGTCAACGGCTGTCAGCTGAACGCCGGCCGTTGCGTCGTCGGGGTTGCCCGCCCCCGCTCGGCTCGTAGAGCGTTTGCCAGATGACGGTCGTCATCCCGTCGAGTCGTTTATCCGACTGATCGTGACTGTCGCCGGTGAGTTGGTAGAGGCCTCGATCGAGCATCCACGCGAGCCAAGGCGAAATGATAGTTACGTCCAGATCAGCACGGATCAGCCCAGCGGCCTGCTGTTCGCGAAAGCTGACATTCATGTCCTCAAACCGGCGCTCCATCACACGGTCGTACTGCGCGCGCACCCGCGGATCATAGGCCGCGGTCTCAGCGACGGCAGCCAACATATGCCGGTGTTGCCGATAGGCACCCACGAGCGTCCCGAGTGCAGCCTTCAGATCGTCGCGAGTGGACCCCGAAGGCAGCGTGAACCAAGCCGAGGCGGCTTCGCCTAGTTCCTGGGTGACCCGTTCGGTCAATTCGCCAAGAAGCGCACCTTTGTCCTCGAAGTACACATAAAAAGTCGACCGGGCGATCGCGGCGCCAGTGATGAGTTGCTCCACGCTGATCTCGGCGAAACTGGCGCCCTCGGCCAGCAACCGTTCGGCCGCGGCGAAAACTCGCTGGGCGATCTCTTCACGCCTCGCTGCACGGCTGACTTTCCCTTTACGGATCGTCAGCGCCATGGTGTGGGTACCTGCCTGTTGTCCCACCCCCGCGTGGCGCCCCGGGCTTCAGCATGACCCGCTGAGACCTCCTGCCCGGCAACACCATCCAACGGTGCGACGCCTGCGCCTAGCAGAATTGTCTGGCAGCGCCGGCATCATCTGCGTATCGTACACGTTATTCGGAACATATGTACGATATGAGTCGGCCGTACAAACTTCGGAAATGTTGACACGGTCGGGTAAACGCGGCGGGAAGTTATCCCTGCTCGCATCAAGCAGTCCTCTGTGACGGCCTAGCTGCGGGCTGGCCGGTTACGGTGCGTCCCATTCGAACTCAAGCCGCTGCGGGGTGCAGAAGATGAACCCGGGCGCCAGCGACCGTTGCCCGTCGGGCACCAGTCGCAGGTTCGGCAACCGGGCGATCAACAGCTCCAGCGCAATCCGGATGTCCAGCCGGGCCAGTGACATCCCAGGGCACGAGTGCACGCCGGTACCGAATCCCACATGGTTGCGCAGATCGCGGCCGATGTCGAATTCCCGGGGGTTGCTGAACTGCTGCGGGTCTTGGTTGGCCGCCCCGATGAGCACGAAGATCCGCGAACCTTTCGGGATGAGGTGGCCGCTAATCTCGACGTCACACTTGGTCACCCGGAACACTCCCCGGGCGGGGTTTTTGCGGCGGATCGTCTCCTCGATCACCGCCGGCAGCAGACCCGGATCGGCACGCACCCGCTCGAAGACGTCGGGGTGTTCGCACAGCGCCATGAGGGCGAGGCATATTGTGCCCTGGGTGGTTTCGAACCCGCCGGTGGTCAGTTGAGTGATGATCCCGAGGATTTCCAGGGCGCTCAGACTCTGTTCGCCTTCGCCCTCGGCGGCTTGGAGGAGGGCGCTGATGATGTCGTCGCCCGGGTTGGTTCTCCGCTCCTCGATCGCGGCGTCCACATACCGGTTCAGCTCGATCTGGTCCAGCGCGAGTTCATGGCGACGCTCGGGCGTGAGCGTCGGCACGAATAGTTCGAAAGTGCCCAGAATCCAGCGCTTGAACCGGTCGTGATCGGCGTCGGGGAATCCGAGGACCTTCGCCATCACAGTGACCGGCAGCGGCAACGCGAAACGTTGGGCGAGGTCTACGCGTCCGTCGGCAACAAAGCCGTCGATCAGGCCGTTGGCGGTATCGCGGATCAACGCCTCGTAGCGGGCCACGGCCTTGGGCGTCAACGACTTCTGGGCGAGCTTACGAATGCGGTTGTGCACCGGCGGGTCGGTGTTGACGAGGGTGGGAATGCTCAACGCGTACCCGTTGGGCAACTCGTCGGCAAGATCGGCCGGAACGGCGCCCATCATGTCGTTGGGCAGGTGACCAAATCGCTCATAGTCCCGCAGTGCAATGACGACATCGTCGTAGCGGCTGACGGCCCACATGTCCAGTGCCGAGATGTACAGAACGGGTTCGTTGTCCCGGAGCAAACTGAAGATGTCGGCGAAGTCCCAGGTCGCTCCGCTAAATGCTTCCCATAACGCGGCCTCGGTGGGACTCGGCGCTGGCGGGGTTTCGTTAGTGGACATCGGACTCTCCTTCAAGGTGGCGAGCGGGTGCTCGACCCCGCCGATTCAAGCACCGGCTGAATGCCGTGCCGAGAGCAGACTTATCCAGGGAACTGGATGCCCACATTCGCGTTGGGATTCGGCACAGCAACAATCACGTTTGCAGCCGTCCCGCTGCTGGCGGTTGCCATACTTGCGCGGATGAGCGAGGACAGACGACAGCTCGGAGCTTTCCTGCGGGCACGCCGCGAAGCGCTGGCACCCGAGGCGGTGGGCCTGGTCAGCACCGGCCGCCGACGACGGGTGGTGGGGCTACGCCGCGATGAAGTCGCACACCGCGCCAATATCAGCACCGACTACTACACCCGCCTGGAACAGGCACGAGTCCCCGCTCCCTCCCCAACGGTCCTGGCGGCGCTGGTGGATGCCCTGCTTCTCGATCAGGAGGAGGAGCTATATCTGCGTGACATCGCGCATCGGTATCACACGAAGTCGCCGCCCGCGGCGCGACGTCAGGTTCCGGCACGAGTGCTGCGGCTGCTGCAGGACCTCGCCACCTTGCCGGCCCTAGTGATGAATCCGTTCATGCACGTACTGGCCTGGAATCGGCACGCCGCCACGCTTTTCGTCGACTTTGGTGCCCTGCCCGACTCCGAGCGCAACTTGGCCCGGCTGATCTATCTCGACGATCGACTCAGCAGCCGATTCGCCGACTGGAACGAGATCGCCCGCGCATGCACCGCGATCATGCGTACTGGGGCCGCCCGCCACCCCGACGACCCTGAGCTGCACACGCTGCTCGATGAGCTCCCCCGCCGCGACCCCCGCTTCGCCAGGCTCTGGGAGGCACAACAAGTCGCGCGGCGGCCCCGCAGCCGCAGCAGCTACGTCCATCCTGATGTCGGCGCGATGATTCTCGACTGGCAGATTCTCACCAGCGCAGAAAGCCCCGACCATCTCATCGCCATCATCAGCCCGGGAGATCCGGGGCGCAGCGCGGCTGCGTTCCGCAAGCTCGCCGAGCGTCGCTGACCATGCCCAGGCGAGTGCGAACGCTAACCTTTCCCGTCGCAAACGATGGCTGCGGCAGTGAGGGCAGCCACTAAAGGGCTAGTCGGTGAGCCAGGTTGCGCTAGCGGGATCGCGCAAGCAGGCGGGGGCAAAGGCGCTTTGGTGTGATCTCGGCGCCGCCGGTGAGCTCGGCGACGAGATCACCGGCGTACTCGACCAATCCGGCAGCGTCGATGCCGTACGGTGCCGCCCGTTTGTCATCGGCAAGACGGGCGGCTGCGCGGCGCAGCACGGTGACCGCACCGTCGACGTTTCCACGCTGCACGTGGGTGATGCCGACCGCGAGCTGGGTCAATCCCTGCCACAATGTCCGCTCATGGGCGGGTGCCTTCTTCCAGGCGGCCTCGAATACCTCATGCGCGTTGAACGCCAGCCCGCGATCCAATAGGTCCTGTGCGTAGCTCAGAGTTTCGGCGGGCGACAGCTCGATATCATCGGAGATCCGTGGAACCCCTTGGCTCCCAGGCGGAAGCGGACGGCCGAGAGAATCGCGCGGCCGGCCGCTTCGCGGTCGACCTGACTGGTCTCGGTCACGCTCGTTCATCGTTTGATCATCGCAGCCTGTAGCACCTCCACTCACGCCTACCGCCGGCGATTCCCGCTTGCGCGTCGGAGCTCTGGCGTGACTCAGCGATACCAATGATCGCTGCAACCGAAGCGTCGATGCTGTGGTGGCGCCGGTAAAATATGGCGTCAGTGGGTATGTGCGCCTTCCCGCCGGTCACTTCTTGTTTGTGAACCCTGCATCGACTGGCATCGTGATCCCGGTGATGTAGCGGCCTTCATCGGACACCAGAAAGGCGATCGCATTCGAGATGTCTACTGGTTCAACCATATCGACGGGAAGTGCGTTGGCGATCGCGCTGGCTAGGGAGGGCAGCTCGACGAGCATCTGCTGCATCGCTTCGTTCACCACCATCGGGGTGTTGACCCCGGTTGGGTGGACCGTGTTGACGCGAATGCCGTACGGCGCGAGGTTATTTGCATAGGAACGCATGAGGCCGACGAGGCCGTGCTTGGAGGCGGTATAGCCCAGACCACCGCGCGACGGCCCTCCGACTCCGTTCAAACCGGCGCTTGAGCTCGTCAAAACGATGGACCCGCCCTCGCCTCTGTCGATCATCGACGGAATTGCGGTCTCGACGGTGTTAAAGGCGCCGGTGAGGTTGACGTCGATGACGTCTTGCCAGGCCTCGTGCGGCTCCCGCAACGCCAGGGGCGCGATGCCGGCGTTGGCCACCACGATGTCGACTGGACCTAGGGCATCGATTCCGGCGTCGAATGCAGCCTTGAGGCCGGCTTCGTTGCGGACGTCTGCCTGCCTTGCGACGATCCGTCGCCCGAGCGCCTCGACTTCCTTGACGGTCTGCTCCAAGTCGTCAACGGTGGCGAGCGGATAGGGCACGCTCGCGATCGGCGCGCAGATGTCGATCGCGATGATGTCGGCGCCCTCCTCAGCCAGCCGCACCGCGTGACTTCGTCCCTGGCCACGCGCGGCACCGGTGATGAAGGCGACCTTTCCCTGAAGTCTTGTCATTTTGGTGCGACCTTCCGTGAGAGTGGTTCTGCGTGGCCTGTTGTCGAGCTGTTGCGCGAGGGACACCGGCGGAGCTGGAGCGGTCCTCGGCGCGTGTCATGGGTCATCGGAGCGCCCCTGCGTCGCTGTTGGCCGATCAAACCGCGGATGTAGCTGGACACGGCCCTTGTAGGTCTGGTGGGCGAACAGCAGTGGCGGCAGCTCTTGATATGAGGCCGGTCGCTCGACCCCTCGGTCCGCGGCTCGCCGCCTCGAGATAGGAATCACGTCGCGACATGTGTCGAAGCGCTCGTGCCGCGCATACCAGTAAAGGTCGCCGACCTCGGCGTGGCCGAGCACGTATGGATTATCGAGATCCATCAGCGCCTGACGCTGGGCGGCGGCTCCCGGCACGAACGGGGCGTCGAGGACACTCATCCGATCACCGCGCGCGTCAAGGCGATTCGGCTGTCGTCGCCGCAGCTGGCTGGTGATCAGTCACCGTCATGACTTTGCTGCCTTTCGCCGATCGGCAAGAGGAACATGGCCACGGCTGAGCCCAAGTCCAGCGCGGGACTCATGTTCAGGGTGCCCGAGGTCAGAGCCGTGCGCAGTTCGTCGGCGGTCTGCTCGAGCTCTGCTTCAGTGCCGGCGTCGACCTCGTAGACAGTGAGGTATTGATGTGTGCTCTTGGGCAGGCCGGGCAGCATCTCGACATCGGTCACGCGGTAACGCGTGCCGCCGACGAGGCTCTTCACGTTGGCCAGAAGTTCGGGCACATGGGTGTTTTCGTACCAGTTATCGAACGCGTCGGCGTCGGCTGGGCTTGTTGGGTTGGCGAGCGCGACGAACAGGGCGCGGGGCACGGCTTTTCTCCTAACGTTGTGCGGCGGCGCTGGTGGAGGACGCTGACGCGGGCGCGCCCGTGACGCCCATCAGATGCTGCGCCGCCACCCACCCGTAGGCCAGCCCTCGGGTGTTGGCGATGCCGCTGTTGTAGCCGCCCGCGTCCAGACGGGCGGCGGCGTTTCCGACGGCGTGCAGGCCGGCGATGGGGCGTTCCCGAGCGTCGAGCACCTGAGCGAACTCGTTTGTGGCAAGTCCCGCGGAGGCGAAACCTGTCCCGACGCGGTACAACGGCACCGCGTAGAAAGGACCGGTCTCGATCGCACCAAGGTTGGGATTAGGGCTGACCCGACGATCGCCGACGAAGACATGGCTCCAGGGGAACTCGCCGCGGTGGAAGTCCTTGTCGACACCTATGCTGCATTGGTCGTTGAATCGGGTTACCGCTTTGCGCAGGCCGTCGCTGTCGATGCCGGCGCCACGCGCTATCTCTTCGATGGTGGTCCCGGTGATGGCGAACCCGTCCGGCAGCGGCTGTCCCGGCGGGAACGGTCCCAGCTGATAGGAGTTTGCGAAGCTCTGATCGAAGATCAGCCATGCGGGCCAGTTGGTGGTTGTGTGTGCGCGCCCGTCGTAGCGACCAAGTGCGGCCTCGTGGTCATGGTAGAACGCTTCATCGGCGAACCGCTCTCCGCGCGAATTGACGACGATGGAGTGGGGCTGACCGGGCAGATGGGTGAAGAATGCCGGTGAGCCATCGGGCTGGATGATGCGCACGCCTAGTGAGCGTGGTGTCAGGGCGGGCGGGACGGTAGCGACGAACCCGCCCACCGCACCGGCCAGGGCGAAATGATCACCCTCCACCGTATGTGGAGTCATGCTGCCCAGTGAGTCCAGATGCTCGAAGTGGCGCACCATGCGGGCGTTGTGGTCGTATCCGCCGGTGGCCAGCACGACGCCGCGCCGCGCGCGAAACCGGCGTTGGCCGCCTGGTGTTTGCGCGACGACGCCGGCAACTCTGCCGTCCTCGATGACGAGCTCGATGACACGATGATCGGTCTCGAAGACCACGCCTCGCTGCAAGGCGGCGTGAATCAGAGCGGCCATCAGGCCGGCCCCGGCACACCGCTCGTTGCGCTCGACGTGTGCCGCAGCCTTGGCGTATATGGCCAGGACATCGCCGCCTGCTTCGATGAAATCAGCATTGGAAAAGATCCCATATCCGTGCGGAGAATGCAGCAGCCGCTGCGCATCAGCGCCGAGCGCATCAAGGCAGAACGGTTTGATCTCGACGTATCGGCCCTCGGCGCGAGCGAACGGCAGCGTCGGGTAGTAGTAGTCGGGGAAGCCCCTGATCACCTCGAACTCGATGCCGAGAGACCCGAAGTAGTCAATTGCGCCGTGGCCTGCGGCCAAGAACGCATTCCGCAGCATCGGATCGCCGAAACCCGAGCCGATGAATTCCAGGTAGGCCGCCGCGTCTTGCGCCGAATCCTCGAAACCGGCCGCCTCGCTCAGCGACGTCGGCCCGACCCATAACTGGCCGAGGGACCATCCGGTGACTCCGCCTATTCCAGCGGCCTTCTCGAGAACGATCGCCTCACCACCGTGGGCGGCCGTTGTCAGTGCGGCGGCGACGCCGCCGGCCCCCGATCCGACCGACACAACATCGGCTTCGACGTCCCACACCATGGCAACCTCCGCAGTTGCATTTTCGTTTTGCCATGGACGCTAGTAGATAGGCTGACGACATACAATGATTGTCAGATCTTGACGTAAACTGTTGATTGTTGCCGCCGGAACGCGGAGCGCGCCAAACTGACGGAACTAGTCTGTGTTCGACACAATCGGGCTATTTGTCAACCGTGCGATACCATCGTTCCCATGTCTGAAGCGGATGGAGTCGCAGATCTGCCTGATGTTCTCGACGAAGAGCCAACCATCCGCGAGCGGATTTTCGCGGCTGCCCTTGAATGCTTTACTCAAAATGGTGTTCGGCGTACGAGCATGGAGGACATCGCACACCAGGCGGGAGTCTCCCGTCCGACCATCTACTACTACTTCGAGAACAAACGGGCTTTGACCGTCGAGGCGGTGCTACGCCAGCAGGCGGCCTCGCATCGCCGACAAAGTGAGCAGCTTGCCGGTCACCGCGGCCTAGACGCAGTCGTCGAATCGGTACTCCTCGGTGTCGAGCTGGCCAGGTCGGACCCCTTCTCGACCTTGCTGACCCGACCCGAAAACGAGCGACTCACCGCCGACGCGCTGCGGTCGCCGGCAGCACGAGAACTTCAGGAGGCCTTCTGGGGACCGCTGCTGGCCGACGCGCGTCGGCGGAATGAGTTGCGGACCGACGTCGGTGATGAGGACATCATTTCCTGGATCCTGTTCATACAGTTCGCGCTGGTTACCAACGGCAATCTCTTCGGAGTGACCGATCGGAAGTCGACCCGCCGGGTGCTCGAGTCGTTCCTAACGCCTGCATTGCGGGCGGGCATCCATACAGCCTCGTAAGACCATGCGCTACCGCGAGGGCTGGACGTATAGCGCAGCCTGCTTGCGGCTCTACTGGCAGGCGTAGCTGCCCAATGATCAACACAAAGCAATAGTCGTGCTCCATCACGGAGCTGGCGAACATAGCGGCCACTATCCGCGTGCCGTCACCAAGTTGGCCGCAGCCGGCTACGGGGCCTACGCGCTCGACGCCCGCGGGCACGGCCGCTCCGAAGGCAGGCGGGCAAGCATCGACCGCTTCGAGCAGCTCACCACCGACCTGCACGCTGTCGTCAGCCAGGCCATGCGGGATCACCGCGATCTGGCAGTATTCTTGCTCGGATACAGCCTCGGCGGAGCGGGTGTCCTATCGTATGCGCTCAAGCACCTAGACGAACTCGCCGGCGCCATCGTTGTCGACTCAGCGCTCGGTCGTGGTTCCGGTATATCCCGAATTCAGTTCGGTATAGCGTCGCTGCTCTCGGCCATTACCCCGCGCGCTCTACTCATCCGGCTATGTGGCGCGGACCTGGTCGGCCACCCCCTGTTGCAGCGCAATACGAGGCGGATCCGCTCGTCCATCACCGCCGCCGCGGCGCCCGCATGCTCAGCGAGGTGGCGACCGTTATGCGCCGCTTGCCGGCTCACTTCCACCGGCTGCGGCTGCCCCTGTTGCTCGTCCACGGCGAGGCAGACGTTACCGCGAGCCCGGCAGACCCTCGTCAACTCCTGCACGGGGCGCGATCACCTCATAACACCATCAAACTCTGTGCAAACAGACGCCATGACGTTCTCAACGAACACGGGCAGGAGCAGGAGCAGGTCACGCGGATATCACTAGCTGGCTTGGCGCCCGTCAGTAGGTGCGACGCCTGAGGCCGAAGTGGGGGTCGGTCGCCGAGGCCTGACTGGGGCGAAGGGTTCCACATCGAATAAGCTGAGCGGCTGACACGATCGTTCTACCGCGGATTTCTCACCGACTGTGGGGCCTGGCTTATTGCTGGCGGGGCCGCGGCTGAATATCACGAGCAGTCAGCGGCACCAGCGCGTGGGCTTTGCGGTCCGCATCGGCGGCAGCTGCGTCGTCCTGGCGAACCTCGAGGGTTCGCTCCCCGGCGAAGACCTGGCGCACCCGGCAGGCGGAGGTGGCCAAACAGCTCTAGCTCGACACCGCGGGGAGAACAAGTGTGTCGATCACTTGTCGTATGAAACTCGCATCAACGGTTTGTCCGTTGAGCGCTCGAAGTAGGCTCATTGCGGTGAGTACGTCGGCGACCAGCGACCAGTCGCGGTCAGCCGCGATTTCGCCGCGCGCTGCGGCACGGGCCAGGATCGTCGAGATTATGGGTGTGCCCTTGAGCAGCATCAGATCGCCGAGAGCCGCGGCGAGCTGGGGGTCGTGCGTGGCTTCCAAGGCGACGCGGAGCACAAGGTCGTTGGTGATTAGCGCGTTGTCATTGCGTGCCACGCGCTCGATCAAGGCGTCCATGTCGCTCGCCAGGCTGCCGGTGTCGGCGACGTCGTCGGTGCACAGGTCAGGCCTCCAGTAGAGAAGAACGTCGGTGATCAACGCTGCTTTCGACGACCATCGCCGGTAGATTGCGGCCTTGCCGACGCCAGCCCGCGCGGCGATATCGTTCATGTTTGTGGCGTCGTATCCATTCTCGGTTAGTGCAGCAAGCGCGGCGTTGAGGATTGCGGGGTCGCGGGATCGGTCTAGCCGGCCAATTGTGCGCTGGCGAAGCCGTGATTCCATCTGTGTCATGTGTCTTTGCCTGCCCTGAACTCTGGATCTGATAGATGTCACCGCTTCTAACCGAGAGCGTGCCAGATGGCGATGCAAGCTATGAGCTTTGCACCTTGGTCAGCTCGGCGATGGGTGCGGTGTCGCTGTCCGGCTCCAGTGCCTGCTTTTTCCTCATGCTGAAGGTGTCCAGCGGCCACCAAAACCAACGGCCCAGCGCGGCGGCGATCGCCGGGGTCATGAATGCCCGCACGATAAACGTGTCGACGAGCAGACCCATCCCGATCGCGGTGCCGAACTGTCCGATCACCACCAGGTCGCTGACAATCATCGACGCCATGGTCGCTGCGAATATGAGGCCGGCCGCGGTGACGACCCGGCCGGAGGCGCCCATGCCTCGGATGATGCCGGTGTTGAGGCCCGCCGGGATTTCTTCCTTCAGCCGAGAAACCAGCAGCAGGTTGTAGTCGGATCCGACGGCCAGCAGGATGATGACCGTCAGCGGAAGCACGATCCACTGCAAGCCCAGCCCTGATATGGAATCGGTTTTGTCAAGACCGCAGGGGGAAGCGGCGTCCTCGACCGTCGCCGGGGACGCCGCTTCCGTTGACCGAACGGGGACTCT
>NZ_JBYCKY010000818.1:0-1188 GCF_057473605.1 Mycobacterium sp. TH-M82
TGGTGTCGGTGCTGATGCGCTGCAGCAACGGCACGCCGAACGCGAAGGTCTTGCCCATGCCGGTGCGGGCCTGGCCGATCAGGTCGTCGCCGCCGAGGGCGAGCGGCAACGTCAGCTCCTGGATTGCGAAGGGGTGCTCGATGCCGTCGTCGGTGAGCGCGCGCACAATTTCGTCTCGAACGCCGAGCTCGGCAAAGGTCAGTGGCGCGGATTGCGGGGTCGAGATAAGCGGGGTCATGTGTGGGGCAGGGTGCCTTTCGATGTCGGCTCGGTATCGATCAGGTCGATCGCGTCGCGGTTTCGGGCGCACACGCTGTGACGGTCAATACGCTGCCGATTCGCGGGTCCTGCACTCGTGCGGAGGCGGCCCAACTGCGTGCACGCACATTTCTTCGGCAGCGGCCACTCCGGCCCGGAACAAGCCTGGAATAAGCACTGCCTGCCGCCGATACTACCCGGTCGGGCTCTCCGGTCTGCCTTCGGCCGGCGTCAGGCGCCGCCGCACGTTCTACAGTGTGGCCATGAGTTCGTCCCTGAGTTCGCCTCCGCCCGCCGACCCGGTGGCAGCCGCGCCGCAGATACCGCAGCTGCGGCTGTCGGCCGACCACCCCGGCGTCAACGAGTTGTTCGCGCTGCTCGCCTACGGAGAGGTGGCTGCGTTCTACCGGCTCACCGACGAGGCGCGAATGGCACCCGACCTGCGGGGCCGGATCTCGATG
This sequence comes from Mycobacterium sp. TH-M82, assembly GCF_057473605.1. Lineage (NCBI taxonomy): Bacteria > Bacillati > Actinomycetota > Actinomycetes > Mycobacteriales > Mycobacteriaceae > Mycobacterium > Mycobacterium sp. TH-M82. Next base: position 720 of record NZ_JBYCKY010000818.1, read on the forward strand.
GCCAGCATGGCCGCCGCCGAGATGGGGCACTACGACCTGCTGCGCGAGGCCCTGGAGCGACGTGGGGTCGACGTGGTGGCGGCGATGGCGAAATACACCCTGGCGCTGGACGCCTATCACCGGCTGACCATGCCCAGCACCTGGCTGGAGGCCCTGGTGAAGACCTATGTCGGCGACGCGCTGGCCGCCGACTTCTACCTGGAGATCGCAGACGGGATGCCGGACGACGTGGCCGATGTGGTACGCGCGGTGCTGGCCGAAACCAAGCACTCCCAGTTCGTCGTCGCCGAGGTGCGTGCCGCGGTGACGGCCAGTGCCAGGCAGCGCAGCCGGCTGGCATTGTGGGCCCGCCGGCTGCTCGGTGAGGCGATCACCCAGGCTCAGTACGTGCTGGCCGACCACGACGAACTCGTCGACCTGGTGATGTCCGGGCCCGACGGCCTGACCCACCTGGCCGGGTTCTTCGACC
>NZ_JBYCKY010000819.1:0-2188 GCF_057473605.1 Mycobacterium sp. TH-M82
CACTCGCGGTCCAGGCCGTCTCGCGCCGTTAGCTCAGTTGGTAGAGCAGCTGACTCTTAATCAGCGGGTCCGGGGTTCGAAACCCTGACGGCGCACCGTCGTTGCAGGTGGCCACGCCGCCGCACGCGACAACCATGACCTAAAATCCGGTGAAAACGATCAAGTCTCAACCACAGGAAGAGCAGACTTTGGCCACCACGGCCCCATCCATACCCGGGTCGGCCAAATCGGTTGGTACAGGCCGTTCGCCGATCGAGCTGGTCACCGTCGGGCGTGGGGGCCAGCGTTGAGCGACGTGGTGCTGGTGCACGGCAGCACCCAGTCGGCGGCCGGGTTCTGGCGGCTGACCGAGGCCGAAGAGCGTCGCCGCCTTGCCTCAATCGGCGCCAAATGATTGACATAACTCCATAGATATGGACTAGAGTGTTAAGCATCGCACTGTGTACTGATGCCTAAGGGGGGGTCCTAATAATGCCCATCGAACATCTCGCAACAGGGGGTTGATCACCGATGACTCATTCACTCGCGATAACAACGCGTCACCGCGGCAGAACAAGAACAAGGTCTTACACCGCCGGTGGACCCGTCCGGGTCGCTATCGGCAGCGTCTGGCGCTCACGCAGAAACGGCCGCACGATAGAGGTGGTCGGTGGAGCGTCAGCACGCGGCAGCGAACCACATTTCGCGGCGCGCAGCCTTGACAGCGGTCAGACGCGCCGTATCGGCTGGACTACGCTGCACCGCGATTATCAACCCCGGTAATCCCGGTAGCCCGGCAGATCGCCCGAGCAGTCATAGCCCGCCGCCGCCCGGTTGGTGCCGGCGGATGGATGTGGCCGCGGCGCGTCAGCGGTTCCTGATCTTGCGGACCAGCAGCACCACACCGAGTGCCCCCAGTCCCGCAAGCGAGATCGCTACCGCGGGATTCTTGACGAAGCCGATCACCCCGGCTTTGACGCGGTCGGCGAGGTGGCGGGGGTTGGCCCGGTCGGCGAGGATGTCCACCGTTGACGCCAGCTGTTCGCGCGCCTGGTCGATGTCTTTCTTGATGGTGTCGGGATCCCGCTCCGCCACTTTCGTCCTCCCTGCCGGCCCGATACTGCTCTGCTCGAACTACCCTAAGGCAGCCGATACCGGCCCCGACAAGCCGGCGAGCAGAAAGGAAGTTTTTCGTTGACCGACACCGCACGCCTGACGCCCGGCGACACCGCTCCCGCCTTCCGCCTACCCGACGCCGACGGCAACCCGGTGTCGCTGGCCGACTACCGCGGCCGCCGGGTCGTCGTCTACTTCTATCCGGCGGCGATGACGCCCGGATGTACTAAAGAGGCCTGTGATTTCCGGGACAACCTGCGCGACCTCGACGCCGCCGGGTTTGACGTCGTCGGCATCTCCCCCGATCCACCGGCCAAGCTCGCCAAATTCCGGGACGCCGAACGGTTGACGTTTCCACTACTGTCGGATCCGGACCGCACAGTGCTGACGGCCTGGGGCGCCTACGGGGAGAAGAAGATGTACGGCAAAACCGTGCAGGGCGTGATCCGGTCCACGTTCGTCGTCGACGAGTTGGGCAAGATCGCGGTTGCGCAATACAACGTCCGTGCCACCGGCCACGTCGCCAAGCTGCGCCGGGATCTGTCGGTATAGCCGCGTTTGCCGCCACTGTGCACGTGCACAGCCGATACGCTGGCGTCGGCTAACCAATCGCACCCGCTTGACCCTGGACTGGCTCGCTTTCGCACATTCACGCCATAAGCCAGCAAGCCCAACAGCAGCGCCTCGGTGGTCGATGCCGATCACGGTCACCGCCGGCTCAGCCCACAACCGCTGCGACACCGAACCCGAACCGATCTCGCGCACCCCGTCCAGCAGACCGGATTCCGCGCGGACCCGCTCCGGCGGATAAGCGATTGCCGCAGCCGTGTTTTCGTGCAGTCCCGCCACCGCAACGTTGCCGTCGTCATCGTGCAGGCTGGCCTCATGATGGGAGTACAGCAGCACCGTCGGCGCACCGCTGGCGAACTCTCCCACCAACTCGTTGCACCAGATCGCTTATAGGGCTGAAGATATCGAGCTCAAATGGTTACCGCGCCGAGTTCTAGATGTGACGATGGTCAATCACTGTTGCTGACATTGGTTGAGTGTCGTTGGCACACCGCAAACAGCTGAGGAGTTTGGGATGCCGGCA
>NZ_JBYCKY010000820.1:0-1208 GCF_057473605.1 Mycobacterium sp. TH-M82
CTGCTCATGCCGCGTGGGAATTCCCCACTGACCAGGGGATTTCCCTAGGCCGGCCCAGGGAATTCCCTCGTGCCTACTCATGCCGCGCCCAGGGAAAATCCCCCGTGGCGACCCGGCTGTCCGACGACGTGTCCGGGACAGCTCGGTTCAGCCTCCCGAGCGGCCCTGCGCAGCGCAGTAGTCCGCGTTATACGCGGGCCCGAACGGGTCGCAGCTGTAGCCGCCCGCCGGTGACTCGTTGTAGCAGGTCGTCGGGTCGAACAGTGGCGAGGATGGGTCGCACCATTGGATCGGGCCCGCGTAGGCCGGCGGGCTGAGCGTGACCACGGCGGCGCCCAGGGCGACGGTGACGGTGATGGTGAGCGTGCGGATCATGGGACTGTCCTGCCACCGTCGCGTGTCGCGCACTCTGGCCCGCAGCCGCCCGCTCACAGGCCGCCCTCGGCGTCCCGCAGAATCCGTGCGGCCTGGGTCAACTCGGCGGCCAGGGCCTCGGCCTGCTCGGCGCAGTCGGGTGTGTGCCCAACAATGCTGTTGCAGCCGGTGCTCGCCTCGATCAACGCCACGCCCAGCGCGCGGGCCTGCTCGACCGTGAGGGGCCAATCGGAGTCGATGCCGCGCACCCGGACCGCCCAGCCGTCGACGCGGCCGTCTCCCCATTGCGTGCCCTCGATGGTGACCTCGGCGTCGCGGTCGCGGTTGTCGAGTTCTACGGTCCGGGTGGTGCCGTCGAAGTAGCGCAGCCACTCCGGGTGCCCGCTGACTGCGGGTGACTCCCAGGGCAGCAGGCGCAGCGCGCCGGCCGGCGCCGCGACATCGGGGTGGCAGTCGGGCGTGTGGGCGCCGATGCCGTTGCAGCAGGGCCGGGTGGTGGAGTCCACCGGGAACGGTGTGGCTGCGGTGTTTTCGGGCGTGGTGGTCATGGTTTCGCTCTCTCTATGGGGGTGGTCGATTGGCTGTTGAGGTAATCCCGAATGGCGGGGGAGAGCGACAGCCGCGCGCGTGGCCGTTCTGTGGCCACAATTTGGCCACAGTTACAGATAACTGAAGTGAGTTACAGTGATGTGTTTTCGCAGGTGATGGCCACATAAGCCCCCTGATCAGGGGGTTCGAAAGGGTTCGAGTCCCTCCGCCCGCACGGCTTGTGTGCAGTGTTCGCGAACCTTGCTATTGACCCGTGCCGCCGTTACCGCCGGTGGCGGTGCCGG
>NZ_JBYCKY010000821.1:0-6248 GCF_057473605.1 Mycobacterium sp. TH-M82
ACTACGTCGGCGGCATCCTGCACCACGCGCCGTCGCTGCTGGCGTTCACCAACCCCACCGTCAACTCCTACAAGCGGCTGGTGCCCGGCTATGAGGCACCGATCAACCTGGTGTACAGCCAACGCAACCGGTCGGCGTGCGTGCGTATCCCGATCACCGGAACCAACCCCAAGGGCAAGCGGCTGGAGTTCCGCTGCCCGGACTCCTCGGGCAACCCGTACTTCGCGTTCGCCGCCATGCTGATGGCCGGTCTCGACGGCATCAAGAACAAGATCGAGCCGATGGCACCGGTCGACAAGGATCTCTACGAGCTGCCGCCCGACGAGGCCGCCAATATCCCGCAGGCCCCCACTCAATTGGCCGACGTGATCGACAACTTGGAAGCCGACCACGAATATCTCACCGAGGGTGGGGTATTCACCTCCGACCTGATCGACACCTGGATCGGCTACAAGCGCACCCACGAGATCGAGCCGATCAACATCCGCCCACACCCCTACGAGTTCGCGCTGTACTACGACTGCTGATCCCAGCGAGGGCGTATCCCGGCGTTTCTCGGCAAGGGTAACCGCGTCGGGCGGTGCTCGCCGGCCACGGTTGATAACGATTGAGAATCCGCGGATAACAATTGCGGATCGACTGACGACACAACTACTCTCGAACGCTTACCTTGAGCCCGCCGGGCTAGAAAGGTATGCGATGAAAAGCAACCCGTTTCAAGGCATGTCCCGCAGGGAATTTTTCACCCAGATCACCGCGGCGGGCGGTGCGGCGATGCTCGCCGAATGGGCCAGCCCGATCATCGACAAAGCCTACGCGGCGTCGGCACCGTCCGGCTCGCTGCAGAACATCGAACACATCGTGCTGTTCATGCAGGAAAACCATTCCTTCGATAACTACTTCGGAACCCGCTACGGCGTCAACGGATTCGGCAACACCGGAAACAACCCGCCGGCGGTGTTCAAACAACGCGGCTGGGCGCCGTCGGCATCCGGCGGCGGGCCCACCGACTTCAACGACGCCGCACAGTTCACCCTGCCGTTTCGGCTGAACACCGATCGCGGGCCGAGTTTATCGGGTGAATGCGTCAACGACCCCGACCACTCCTGGGCACCGACACACGAGGCGTGGAACGGCGGCGCCAACGACGGTTGGCTGCCCATGTCGATCAAGGCGGTCGGCTCCAAAAACGCGCCGGCGTTGATGGGCTATTACACCCGCGAGGACATCCCGATCCACTACCTGCTGGCCGACAAGTTCACCGTCTGCGACAACTATTTCTGCTCGGTGCTCGGGCCCACGGTGCCCAACCGGCTCTATTGGCTCAGCGCGACGCTCGACCCGGACGGCCAGTTCGGTGGGCCGTGGCTGACCACCCCGACGCTGTGGCCTAAATTCACGTTTTCCTGGGAGATCATGCCGCAGTCCCTGGAGCGGACCGGGGTCAGCTGGAAGGTCTACAACAACCACGATCTGGGACCGATCAACGGGGTCATCCTCAACGGTTTGGTCGGCGCGTTCAAACAGGCTCTGGACCCTGCGACCAACCTGTGGGCCAACGGGATCACCCCGCGGTATCCGCTGGACTTCGCCCTCGACGTCGCCGCCGACCGGCTGCCGCAGGTGTCCTGGGTGGTCACGCCGGTGCTCGAGTGCGAACACCCGGCGCTGCCGGTGTCGCTCGGCGGGGTCGGCATCGTCAACCTGCTGCGGATCCTGCTGTCCAACCCGAAAGTGTGGGAGAAGACGGCGGTGATCATCAGCTACGACGAACACGGCGGTTTCTTCGACCACGTCACCCCGCCCACCGCCCCACCGGGCACCCCGGGCGAGTACATCCCGGCGTCCATCGTCGACAGCGTGACCGGCTCGGGCGGCGTCACCGGGCCGGTCGGCCTGGGCTACCGGGTGCCGTGCCTGGTCATCTCGCCGTACAGCCGCGGCGGCCGAGTCGACTCCACCGTCTACGACCACACCTCGCAGCTGCGGCTGATCGAAACCCGATTCGGGGCGCCGGTGCCCAACCTCACCCCCTGGCGGCGGGGGGTCACCGGCGACATGACCAATGCGTTCGACTTCGGCAGCGTCGGCGCCAGCTGCCCCAACCTCGGCACGCCTGTGCTGACGGCGCTGCCCAAACTCCCGCAGTGTGTGCCGAACGTCGTGCTCGGAACCGCCGGCGTCGGCATCCCGTACCCGGTGCCGTTCCCCCAGACGATGCCGGTGCAGGAGTCCGGCCCGCCGACGCAGGAACTCACCCTGCCGGCGCAGGCGACCACAGCTCCGGTGCAACAGACCGCCCCGCCGGCAACCACCCCGCCTGCGCAGAACTCGCCAGTCAACCCGGTGCCGAGCCCCCGGCGGCAGATCCAGGACCCTTTCATCGCGACCTGACCAATCCGACAGCTGACCCACCTCAATCGCCGAACACCTTGCGCACCAGGGCCTTCGCGCGTCGCGTCACCCGCAGATAGTTGTCGAGGAACTCACCGCCGTCGTCGTCGTGCCAGCCGGCGGCGACGGCAACCGCGTTGAGCTGACGACCGGGGCCAGGCAGCTGGTCGGTGGGCTTGCCGCGCACCAGCACCAGCGCGTTGCGCGCGCGAGTGGCGGTCAGCCAGGCTTGGCGCAGCAGGTCCACGTCGGCTTCGCCGAGCAACCCGGCCGCCGCGATGGCGTCCAGGGTCTGCAGCGTCGAGGTGTTGTGCAGCGCCGGGACGTGGTGTGCATGCCGCAGCTGCAGCAGCTGCACGGCCCACTCGATGTCGGCCAGTCCGCCGCGGCCCAGTTTGGTGTGGGTGTTGGGGTCGGCGCCGCGCGGCAGCCGCTCGGCGTCGACCCGGGCCTTGATCCTCCGGATCTCCCGCACGGCGTCCGCCGACACCCCGCCGGCCGGGTACCGGATTCCATCGATCATCAGCAGGAACCGCCGGCCCAGCTCGACGTCGCCGGCGACCCGGTCCGCGCGCAGCAACGCCTGGACCTCCCACGGCTGCGCCCACTGCGCGTAATAGGCCGCATAGGAGGCCAGGGTGCGCACCAGTGGACCGTTGCGGCCCTCCGGGCGCAGATTGGTGTCGAGTTGCAAAGGCGGGTCGACGCTCGCGGTGCCCAGCAGTGCCCGGACCTGCTCGGCGATCGAGGTCGACCAGCGCACCGCGTCGGCGTCGGTGACCCCGTTGGCTTGAGCATTGGGCTCGCAGACGAACATCACATCCGCATCGGAGCCGTAGCCAAGCTCGTGACCGCCCAGCCGGCCCATACCGATGACCGCGATCCTGGCGGGAGGGCGGGGAGCGGCCTCGTTGGCCGGGTTCCCCGAGGGCAGGTTGACCCGGATGACGGCCTGAAGGGCGGCCTGCAACACCGCCACCCACACCGACGTCAGCGCCGTGCACACCTGCCTGACGTCCAGCATCCCCAACAGGTCAGCGGAGGCGATGCGGGCCAGTTCGTGCCGGCGCAGGCTGCGCGCGGTGGCGATCGCCCGCGCCGGGTCGGCGTAGCGGGCTGCTGAGGCGATCAGCGCGCCGGCCACCGCGTCGGGACCGGTGTCCAGCAGCTTCGGACCGGCCGGGCCGTCGCCGTAGGACGTGATCACCTCCGGCGCGCGCATCAGCAGCTCCGGGATGTACGCCGAGGTGCCGAGCACCCGCATCAGCCGCCTGGCGACCGAGCTTTTGTCACGCAGCGTGGCCAGATACCCATGCTGGGTAGCCATCGCCTCGCTGAGCCTGCGGTAGGCCAGCAGCCCGGTGTCGGGGTCGGGGGTGTCCGACAGCCAGTACAGCAGCGTGGGCAACAACACCGATTGCACCCGCGCGCGGCGGCCGCCCTGGCCGGTCAGCGCGGCCAGGTGCGTCAGTGCACTCTGCGGTGCCTCGTATCCGAGCGCGGCCAGTTGGCGCTCCGCGGCGTCAGAGGTCATCCCTGATAGCTCCGGGCGGACCGATTCCAGCAGCGGCTGGTAGAACAGCTTGGCATGCAGCCGGGACACCCGCAGGCTCTGTCGCTTGAGCTCCTCGCGCAGCACCCCCAGCGCATCATGACGGTTGTCGGGCCGGACGTGCGCGGCGCGGGCCAGCCAGCGCAGCGCCTCGTCGTCGTCGGCCGGCGGCAGCATGTGGGTGCGTTTGAGGCGCTGCAGCTGCAGCCGGTGTTCGAGCACGCGGAGAAACTCGTAGGAGGCGGTCAGGTTGGCCGCGTCGTCGCGGCCGATGTAGCCGCCGGCGCCCAGCGCCGAGAGCGCGTCGATGGTGGATGCCACGTGCAGGGACTCGTCGCCGCGGCCGTGCACCAGCTGCAGCAATTGCACCGCGAACTCGACGTCGCGCAACCCGCCGGTGCCTAGTTTGATCTCCCGTGCGCGTACATCGGCGGGCACCAGCTGCTCCACCCGGCGGCGCATGGCCTGCACGTCGGCGACGAAATCCTCACGCTCGCAGGCAGTCCACACCATCGGCATCAGCGCATCCATGTACCGCGCACCCAGCTCCGGGTCGCCGGCCGCGGGCCGGGCTTTCAACAATGCCTGGAACTCCCAGGTTTTCGCCCACCGCCGGTAGTAGTTGATGTGCGACTCGCAGGTGCGGACCAGTGGACCCTGGGCGCCCTCCGGGCGCAGCCCGGCGTCCACCGCGAAGAAGGCTTCCGAGGCCACCCGCATCATCTCACCGGCTATCCGGTTGGTCAGCGCGCCGGCATCCTCGCCGACGAAGATGACGTCGACGTCACTGACGTAGTTCAATTCCCGGGCACCGCATTTGCCCATCGCGATGACCGCCAGCCGCGGCGAGGCGTCAGCACCACACATCCTCGCCCGGGCCACCGCCAGTGCCGCCCTGAGCGCCGCATCGGCCAGGTCGGACAGGTGGGCTCCGACCGCGGCGAACGGCAGCACCGGCTCATCCTCGACGGTCGGCGCTAGGTCGAGCGCGGCCAGCACCAGCAGGCGGTCGCGGTAGAGCACCCGCAGCCGGTCGGTGTCGGCCGGGCCCGCGGCGTCCGCAAGCCCCTCGGCGCACTCGGCGAACATGCGCCGCAGCTGCGCGGCCGACGGAAGCGTGAGCGTGCCGTCTTGAGCATTCCCGCCGGCCAACAGTTTCCACGACTGCGGGTGGGCCACCACGTGGTCACCGAGCGCCACCGACGAGCCGAGCACCGCGAACAACCGGCCGCGCAGGCCGCGGTCGGTGAGCAGCTTTCTGCGCAGTTCGTCCCAGCCGGAACCCAGCGCCTCGGCCAGCCCGACCAGGCAGCGCAGTGCCACATCGGCATTCGGCGCGCGCGACAGCGACCACAGCAACTCGACGTGGGCCGGGCTGGCCGTGTCGTCATACCACCCGAGTTTCCTCAAGTCGGCGGCTGCGCGCGGGTCGACCAACCCGAGCCGGCCGGCACCGGGCAGCGTCGGGCGCTGCCTGGTTGGGTCAGCGGGATTAGCGGGATTGGCCAACGCTAGGACCGGCGGTTACAGCGAAAGATAATTCTGCAGCTCATACGGCGTCACATGGCTGCGGTAATTCGACCACTCTCGCCGCTTGTTTCGCAGAAAGAAGTCAAAGACCTGCTCCCCCAATGCTTCTGCGACCAGCTCGGAATTCTCCATCGCACTGAGCGCCCGGTCCAGGCTGCCGGGCAGTTCACGGTAGCCCATGGCCTGGCGTTCCGCCGGCGTCAGTTCCCACACATTGTCCTCGGCCTGCGGCCCCAGCTGGTAACCCTTCTCCACGCCGCGCAGGCCGGCGGCCAGCAGCACCGCGAACGTCAGGTAAGGGTTGCAGGCCGAGTCGGGGCTGCGCACCTCGATGCGACGCGACGACGTCTTGTGCGGGCTGTACATCGGCACCCGGACCAGCGCCGACCGGTTGGACGCCCCCCAGGACGCGGCGGTGGGCGCTTCACCACCATGTATCAGCCGCTTGTAGGAGTTGACCCACTGGTTGGTGACCGCGCTGATCTCGCAGGCGTGCTCCAGAATCCCGGCGATGAACGACTTGCCGATGTCGGAGAGCTGCAACGGGTCGTCGGGGCTGTGGAAGGCGTTGACCTCGCCCTCGAACAGGCTCATGTGGGTGTGCATCGCCGAGCCGGGGAAGTCGCGGAACGGCTTGGGCATGAACGACGCCCGCACCCCCTCTTCGAGCGCGATCTCTTTGATGACGTAGCGGAAGGTCATCACGTTGTCGGCCATCGACAGCGCGTCGGCGTAGCGCAGGTCGATCTCCTGCTGGCCGGGCGCGTTTTCG
>NZ_JBYCKY010000822.1:0-1145 GCF_057473605.1 Mycobacterium sp. TH-M82
CAGCTGGGGCGTCGGCAGTGGCGGCCCGGCCCGCATCGTCGTCGGGCTACATGCTCGCGATCAGCCGGTTGACCCGTTCGTCGACCGAGCGGAACGGATCCTTGCAGAGCACGGTGCGCTGGGCCTGGTCGTTGAGCTTGAGGTGCACCCAGTCGACGGTGAAATCGCGGCCGGCGGCCTGTGCCGCAGTGATGAACTCTCCGCGCAGCTTGGCGCGGGTGGTCTGCGGCGGGGTGTCGACCGCGTCGTCGATCTCCTCGTCGGTGGCGATGCGGGCTGCCAGACCCTTGCGTTGCAGCAGGTCGAACACGCCGCGGCCGCGTTTGATGTCGTGGTAGGCCAGATCCAGCTGGGCGATCTTCGGGTCGGACAGCTCCATGTGGTAGGCGTCCTGGTAGCGCTGGAACAGCTTACGCTTGATCACCCAGTCGATCTCGGTGTCGACCTTGGCGAAATCCTGGCGTTCCACGGCGTCGAGCTGACGTCCCCACAGGTCCACGATCTGCTCGACCTGCGGATTGGACTCCCGGGTCAGCAGGTGCTCGACGGCGCGGCTGTAGTACTCGCGCTGGATGTCCAATGCGCTGGCCTGCCGGCCGCCGGCGAGCCGCACCGGGCGGCGGCCGGTCAGGTCGTGGCTGACCTCGCGGATGGCGCGGATCGGGTTGTCCAGGGAGAAGTCACGAAACGACACTCCGGCCTCGATCATCTCCAGCACCAGCGCTGCGCTGCCCACTTTGAGCATCGTGGTGGTTTCGCTCATGTTGGAGTCGCCGACGATGACGTGAAGCCGGCGGTACTTCTCGGCGTCGGCGTGCGGCTCGTCGCGGGTGTTGATGATCGGGCGGGACCGGGTGGTCGCACTGGACACGCCCTCCCAGATGTGCTCGGCGCGCTGCGACAGGCAGAACGTGGCGGCCTTGGGGGTCTGCAACACCTTGCCGGCACCGCAGATCAGCTGACGGGTCACCAGAAACGGCAGCAGCACATCGGAGATCCGGGAGAATTCGCCGGCCCGCACGATCAGGTAGTTCTCGTGACAGCCGTAAGAGTTGCCCGCCGAGTCGGTGTTGTTCTTGAACAGATAGATGTCGCCGCCGATGCCCTCGTCGGCCAGTCGCTGCTCGGCGTCGATCAGCAGGTCT
>NZ_JBYCKY010000823.1:0-3873 GCF_057473605.1 Mycobacterium sp. TH-M82
CCGCTCAACCAGCTACCAAACGATCAAAGCCCCAACACCAAGGCCCGGGGCCAAAATTCATGCAGATTGGTGGGGCCAAAACGCTTGACGAAACTCAGCCAAGCTTTTCCGTACTGCATCAGGAACGAGCCCGTGGTATAGGGAAGGTCGTACTTGGCGCAGACCTGCCTGACCCGCACCGAGATCTCCTGCAGCCGGTTGCTGGGCAGATCGGGGTAGAGGTGATGCTCGATCTGGTGGCACAGGTTGCCACTCATGAACCGCAGAGTGGGTCCGGCGTCAAAGTTGGCGCTACCCAGCATCTGGCGCAGATACCACCGGCCCCGGGTTTCACCGACCATGTCGGTCTTCGCGAATTTCTCGGCGCCATCGGGGAAATGCCCACAAAAGATCACCGCGTTGGCCCAGACGTTGCGGACCACGTTGGCCACCACGCTGGCCTTCAGCGTCGATTTGTAGCTCGCCGCCGGCGACAGCGAGGTCAGCGCCGGGAACGCGACATAGTCCTTTAGCACCTGCCTTCCGGCCTTCGCGGAAAACTCGCGCACCCGCAGGCGGTTGATGTCGCGGTCCGGGCCGGCCTTGAAGACCTTGCTGAACTCGATGGACTGCAAGCCAATTCCCCACTCGAATCCCAGCGCGAGGATGGCGTTGAACAGCACGTTGCCGACGTTGAAGAGCTCCCAGGGCTGATCACGAGTAACTCGAAGGACGGTGTAGCCCACATCGTCATCCATGTCCAGGATGTTGGTGTACTTGTGGTGTTGGAAGTTGTGGCTGAAGCGCCAGTGTTTTGACGCCGCACTCATGTCCCATTCCCATGTCGAGGAATGGATCTCGGGATCGTTCATCCAATCCCACTGGCCGTGCGTGACATTGTGGCCGACCTCCATGTTCTCGATGATCTTGGCCAGGGCAAGGGTCACCGTTCCCGCCCACCACGCAGAGCGTCTCGAGCTACCGGCCAGCATGAGCCGGCCGGCAACCTCCAGGGCACGTTGCGCGGCGATGGTGCGGCGGATGTAGCGCGCGTCGCGCTCGCCACGCGAATCCTCGATGTCCAGCCGGATCGCGTCCAGCTCAACGCCCAGACTCTCAATGTCGGCGTCGGTCAGGTGGGCGAAGGCCGGGATGTCCGTAATAGCCATCGTTTGCTCCGTTCGTAGGCTCATATGTCGGGTTCCCAGCCCGTCGGCAACGAAGAACCGGGCTCACCGCGGCTGCTGCGGCCCACAAAGACCAGCACCAAGTCGGCCGGCGCGGCCGCTATGATTTGTTCCGAAAAGGCTGGGCTGCGGCCTTCAGCCGCAGATGATTAACCGTTTCGGCGGTTCCTTCGGGGTGGCGCACCCAGGTGTGCCCGGTGTCTGTGCGGGCGGTTCCAGTTTGTCTGCGCGTTCCCATTGTTCGTTGAGTTGGCCCTGTGTGACAGGGTTAAGTGAGACAGCAGCAGTAGCCAATCATCGCTACAGGGCGAGACAGGATCACCATTTTCCGTGACTATGACGATCGCATCCCTGGACGGGTGCAGTGATAATGACCAAGTGGACAACGTGCCCGATCCAGGTGCTCGGGCGCGGCGGCGCACGTTCACCGCCGAGTACAAGGCCCGCATCCTCGACGAGTACGACGCGCTGTCGGTGGGCTCGTCGGAGCGTGGTGCGTTGCTGCGCCGTGAAGGCCTGTACAGCTCGCATATCGCCGAATGGCGAAAGGCCCGTGATGCCGGCGCTCGGGAGGGTTTGTCGGCGAAGGGCAAGCCGAAGCGCAGCGCTGAGCAGGTCGAGTTGGACAAGCTGCGGCGGCGCACCACGCAACTGCAGGCTGAGCTGGATCGGACCAAGCTAGCGCTGGAGATCACGGGAAAAGCACACGCGCTCTTGGAGATGCTCTCCGAGAGCGCGGATTTCGAGCCGAAGTCCAAGCCGTGATCGGCGAGCACCTGCCCGACCTGGAGGCCGCAACCAGCACCAAACGGGCGTGCGAATTGCTGGGTGCATCGCGGGCCACGCTCCACCGCCACCGCAACCCACCACCACGGCCGGCACGGCGGGTGCGGCCCGAGCCACTGAATAAGCTCACCGAGGCCGAACGCCAGCAGATTCTGACGGTGCTGCGCTCAGAGCAGTACTGCGATCTGGCGCCGGCGCAGGTGTGGGCGCGACTGCTTGATGATGGTGTCTACCTGTGCTCGATTCGCACCATGTACCGGCTACTGGCCATTGCCGGGGAGAACCGCGAGCGGCGTCGCCAGCGCACCCATCCGGCGCGCAAGAAACCCGAGCTGATCGCTAACGCACCAAACCGGGTCTGGTCCTGGGATATAACGAAATTGCAAGGGCCACAACGGGGTATCTTCTATCAACTCTATGTGATTATCGACATCTTCTCGCGCTACGTCGTCGGCTGGATCATCGCAGAAGTTGAGGACGGTGAGTTGGCCAAAGCATTTATCGCCGACACCATGGCCCGTCACGGCATCGCCCGCGGCCAGTTGGCCTTGCACGCTGATCGCGGCACCTCGATGACCTCCAAGCCGGTCGCCCAGTTGCTGATCGACCTGGGGGTGGACCGCAGCCACAGCCGCCCGCACGTGTCCAACGACAATCCCTACTCGGAGGCTAATTTCAAGACCCTCAAGTACTGCCCGGCGTTCCCGGGCCGGTTCGGCTCGATCGAAGATGCCCGCGCCTTCTGCACGACATTCTTCGATTACTACAACCATGAGCATCGCCACAGCGGCGTGGGCCTACACACCGTTGCATCGGTGCACTACGGCACCGCAAACGAGATCCAGGCCCAACGTGCCGCCACGCTGGATGCGGCCTACGCCGCTAGGGCGTGTCCCGTAACCGTTTGAGCCAGGCGACGACCGCGTTGAGGACAACGCCGCCGCGGTAGTTGAGGTTGTGCTTGTCGTATCGTGTGGCGATTCCGCGCCATTGCTTGCAGCGTTGAAATCCGCGTTCAACGACGTTGCGACCCTTGTAGTCCTCGACATCAAAGGCTGGTGGGCGCCCGCCGTTTTTTCCTCGGCGCCGCCGGTTGGCAATCTGGTCATCGGGCTGCGGGATCACCGCTGTGATGCCCTTACTACGCAACAGTTCGCGGATGGCTTTCGACGAGTATGCCTTGTCGCCGCGAACTTTGTCCGGACGCGTACGCGGGCGACCCGGTTTGCTGCTGGCCACCTTCAGGTGGCCCATCAGGATCGGAAACATCGGGGCATCGCCGGCCTGGCCGGGCGCAGTCAGGACTACCAGAGGCATCCCTGCCCCATCGACGAGGTGATGGATTTTGGTGCTCAGCCCGCCGCGGGAACGGCCAATGCCGTGGTCAGCCGGCTCTTCGGACAAATTCTTGTAATTCGATGGTGCCCCCTGTGTCGCGCGGGAGGTTCGTGGCGTGCTGATGCGCCCGGTTGACCGTGGAATCGACGCTGACCGCCCAGTCGATCAGATCGGCGTCGGCGGCGACGGTGAGCAATGCACCCAAGATCGCGTCCCACGTGCCGTCTTTGCTGTACTGGTCATGACGGCGCCACGCGGTCTTCCACGCGCCAAATTGCTCGGGCAGATCGCGCCACGGCGAGCCGGTCCTATACCGCCAGATAATCGCCTCGACCACCGTGCGGTGATCACGAAACGGCCTGCCGCCCTTGGCCGAAGCCACTGGCATCAACGGCTCAACCAGAGCCCACATCTCATCGGACAACACCTGCAACCGCGACATCCAACGAACACTGCCACCCAACTCACCAAACGGTTACGGGACACGCCCTAGCCCCAGCGCCCTTTTCCCTCGACCAACGTCAGCCGCACGGCCATCTCCTTGAGTGCCTCGGACAGCCGCGCGTTCTCGGCCTTGGCGGCA
>NZ_JBYCKY010000824.1:0-3280 GCF_057473605.1 Mycobacterium sp. TH-M82
ATTCCTTGAACATCGAGAGATGCCGGTTGAGGAGCCGTTCAACCACGGGTTCGAGCTCGTTCATGAGCTGCAGGCCGGTCAAAGCGTTCGACATGTCGCTCCCAGTTGTCTGTATCCGACAGTTACAGTCAATATATCTGTGTAAGAGGGTCACATTCAAATCTGCCGCACCGACCGGTCACGTTATCGCACGCCGGGCTCGTTGGAGACGATGCGGATACCGGTGACGATCTCGGGTTCGATGGCGATCACGGTGTCCATGCTCATGTTCACCCATGGCTGCAGCAGCTGTTCGTAACGGGCGACTTGGTCGGGGTCGGTGACCGTAGTCGCCAGCCCGGTGACCACCACGCTCCAGCCCGTGTGCCGCTGGGAGTCGAGGTCATCGGCCTCGTAGGCCACCACCGCGCCGGGGTTGTTGTGGGATCGCGCCGTGTCGGACACTTTGGCGGCCAGCCGGGTGCGCAGGATCACTCGACCGCCATCGACGAGGTGGTTGACCGGGCGGATCGCCGGCAACGCCTCGCGAGTGAACACCACCCGCCCATAGCCGACGCTGGCCAATAATCGCATCGCTTCGGCGCGGTCCAGTTCGATGACCTCGCGTGGCATTCCGGCGGTGGTGCGAAAAGTGTTGCCCGACATTTAGTTAGACCTCTTCTCGGCGGCTGTTGGCGAGAGGGGTGACCAGGCCGAGGTTGCCGTCATAGCGCGGATACAGCAGCTGGCCGCGACCGGTGGCCGGATCGGTGAAGAACAGGAACTGCAAGCCGTGCTCACGCAGCCGGGTGACCGCGGCGTCTTCCGGAAGAGTCGGTGTCGGACGGGAGTTCACGACCAGCGGTACCGGTGGGACGCCGGTCGGCGGCAACGATGACCATCCGGGCGGGCACATGCGGTGTTGGCGGGCCAGCCGCAGCCCTGACGGCCCGGCGCGATACACCACCGCGTCTTCGCCGGTTTCGGCGTCGGTGAACAGGTGCACGTCATAGTCCATCGCATCCATCGCATCCATCGCAGCCATCGCCTCCATCGGGCTGCCGTGTAGCAGCCTGACCGGCTTGCGGCCGACGATCACCGCGTCGGCGGGCGCGGTCAACGTCCTGCGGGTCCGATCCGGCCAGGGCCGCGGGCGCCATGGCGCCCACACCCGCACGATCTGGCGATCCAGCCGTGCCGGCGCCGATGAAAGATCATCGCGGCCATCGGTAACCGCCTGCACTCGTGTCGGGGTAGTGCGTACCCGCAGATTCACCTGCACCAGCATCTGCCCCTGGGCACAGTTCGCAGCGGCAAGCCGCACCCGAGCACCGCCGGTGATCCCCCGATGCTCCAATACGTGGCCCACTTCACGCACCGCCCGTTCGGTCTGCGACGCGGCAACCCGGCCACCGGAAAACACGGCGACGTCGGGAAACTCCCGGGCTATCGACGGCTCGGCGCACACCGCACGGCGACCCCACTTTCTTTTGTTGTCCTTGCCCCCCGAGAGGATGGGCCCGGGCCAAAGCTTTACTGGCCGCACGCGCGTCGCGTAGGGCCAAAAGTCCCGATGTCAGCCATGTCGTTGCTCACACCTCACCCGCGCGGGTAAACGCTGCTCCGCGAGATCAGAGGGATACAACGTGGATTCGCAGGTACATACCGACAATCACGTTGGACACATAAACCTCATCAGTGACGCAGGCGCGCTGACCCTTTCCCAAGCACGTTCTAAGACCTGTCGACCCCGGTCGCGGCGGCGCATACGGTGTAGGTGTGCGCAGCATCTGGAAGTGGCTCGGGCTGGCCGGTGTGGTCGGGGTCACCGCCGGGGGAGTGCTGGTGGTCCGCGATCAACGGCGGCGAAAGGCCTACACCCCCGACGAGATCCGGGCGCGCCTGCATCAGCGGCTGGCCGAATCCGGCAGTAACGCTTAACAGGTGTGCACCGCGTAGAGCCGATGGGTACCGGCGAAGCCCTTCAGCTCGGCGTCACGGCCGGCGTCGACGGTGAAGTCGTCGCACTCGGCGACGGCATCCCGGACAGGCTCGCTGATCAGGATCTGGGCGCCGTCGGCGGCTGCTGCCACTCGTGCGGCCATTGCGACGTTGCGGCCGAACAGGTCATCACCGCGGCGCACCGAGCGGCCCATGTGAATGCCAATCCGAACGCGAATTACAGCGGGCCGCAGCTTGTTTCGACTATTCAGCGCCCGCTGGACGTCGATGGCGCAGCGCACCGCCTGCTCAGGTTGTGCGAACGCGACCATGAAGCCGTCGCCCTGGCTCTTCACCACGTGCCCGGCGTGCTCGCTGACCTTGCGGTGGACCATCTCGTCATGGTGTGCGATCAATTTGACCCAGGCACGGTCGCCGATCCTCTCGTTGAGTGCGGTGGAGTCCTCGATGTCGGTGAACAGGATCACCACTTTGCCGTCGGGTGTGATGCGGGCCAGGTCGGGTCGCTCGACCTCGGCCCAGTCGGCGAGGTCTTCGATCGAACTGCGCACTGCCGCACCCAAACCCTTTCTGCGTACCAGGTTCGCGGTCTGCCACAATGTCTTGACGGCTTCGCGCGCGCCGGGCGGCAGCAGGCTTCGGCTGGCGACCCGATGCTGTAGGGCATCGGCCTCGGCACGGGCGCGCCGCAATCGCAGCGACACGACGCCCAGCGCCGCCGCTTCGGCCACCGCGATGCCGGCCAGCACGTAGACCGCGATCATCGGGGCCGTTGTCAACGTTGCCCATGCAACCATGGGCAGCATCTTTCCGTATCCCGTTGAGATTGGGCCTGGGGGCACCTCCCGTTGAGATTGCGGCCAGGGCTGTGTGCAACGGTCGATCGACGACCGTGGATGCAATCTCAGTGAGGCTCACCCGTCGGCACGCGCTCGGCGGGAGACGAACTCAACGACGGCCGCGCTGAAGGCGTCGTTGTCGTCACCGGCCGCGGTGTGCCCGGCCTCGGACAGTTCGACGAACTCCGCACCCGGAACCTTGTCCAGAAAATCCCGGACGCCCTCGGTGCTCACCACGTCCGACAACTTGCCGCGGATCAGCAGGATCGGGATCTTCAGCGCGACAGCGGCGGCTTCGAGTTTCGCGGTGCGCAGCGCGGGGTCGTCGCCGGGTCTGGTCATCAACGCCGGATCCCAGTGCCAGTACCAGCGGCCGTCGCGCAGGCGCAGGTTCTTTCTCAAGCCGTCCGGGCTGCGCGGTTTCGTCCGGTGCGGCAGGTAGGCCGCGACTGCGTCGGCGGCATGCGCGAGCGAGTCGAAGCCGTCGACGTGGGCGGACA
>NZ_JBYCKY010000825.1:0-2218 GCF_057473605.1 Mycobacterium sp. TH-M82
CCGCCTCGGCCAGCCGACGGTCCATCCCGATCACCGGGCGCAGGTCACCCGCCAGGCCAACCTCGCCGATCACCACCGTGGTGGTGGGCAGCGGTAGCTCCATGCACGCCGAGGCCAGTGCGATCGCTACCGCCAGGTCCGACGACGGATCGGTCAGCCGCATGCCGCCAACGGTGGACAGATAGATGTCGTTGGCCGCGACAGGCAGCGCGGCGTGCTTGTCGAGTACGGCGGTGATCATGGCTGCCCGCGCGTGGTCGATGCCGCTGACCGCCCGCCGCGGCGACCCGCCTGTCGGCTTGGCCAGCAACGCTTGGACCTCGCCGGCCAGTGGCCGCCTACCGTCCAGCGTCACGGTGATCGCGGTGCCGGGAACCGGTTCTGGCCGCCGGTCCAGGAATAACCCGGACGGGTCGGCGACTCCCTCGATCCCGGTGTCATGCAACAGAAAGCAGCCCACTTCGTCGGTGGTGCCGAATCGGTTCTTGATGCCGCGCACCATCCGCAACACTGTGTTGCGGTCGCCGTCGAAGTGCAGGACCACGTCGACGAGGTGTTCCAGCGAGCGCGGACCGGCGATCGCACCGTCCTTTGTGACATGGCCGACGAGAACCAGCGCCGCGCCGGTAGCCCTGGCCGCTGCAGTCAACGCTGCGGTCACCGCGCGCACCTGCGTTACGCCACCGGTGACACCGTCGGCATCGGCGGTCGATACCGTCTGCACTGAATCCACCACCACCAGCGTCGGGCGCACCTCCTCGATGTGGCCCAGCACGGTCCGCAGGTCGGATTCTGCCGCTAGGTAGATCTCGTCGTGGCTGCATCGGGTGCGGTCTGCGCGCAACCGGATCTGGCCGCTGGACTCTTCACCGGAGATGTACAGTGCACGCCGCCCGGCTTCTGCCCAGCGGTAGGCGACCTCCAGCAGCAGCGTGGACTTGCCCACCCCGGGATCTCCCGCAAGCAGCGTGACCGAGCCGGGCACCACCCCGCCACCGAGCACGCGGTCGAGTTCGGCGACACCGGTCGGCCGGGGGTGGGCGCGGCCGGGTTCGATGGAGTTGATCGGAACCGCCGGTCGAGCCGGGGTGATCGCACAGGGGCCGGTGCGGGCTGACGCACTCAGCCCGGATATCTCACCGACTTCATCGATCAGGCCCCAACTGCCGCACGCCGGGCAGCGGCCCACCCACTTGGCTGTGGTGTGCCGGCACTGCGAGCACCGATAGAACGAACGAGCCTTGGCCACCCGATGACGGTAACGGGCAGGTCCGACAGCGACGGTCAGCGACGAGGGGGAGCTAAGCCGGCCGAGATCGGCACCGCCAGGGTGATCGGCCCGGCCTCCTTGAAATCGAAGGTGAAGTCATAGGTGAGGCCGTTGCTGATCGGCTTGTCCAACGCCACCGTGGCCACCGCCGCGTCCGCGTGCCCGACGCCGCGCAGTTCCTTGAGCACCTGCAGCGGCGCGAGGTCCCCGCCGGCGGGTGTGCCGACGACGAGGATGCCGCCGACCGGCAGTTTCTTGCCGCCGGTCACCGAAACCGCGCCGATATCGGTGCTGATCGCGGTCAGTTCGTCGTCGGTGTCGGTGGACTGGTTGGTGGCGACGAACACCAGATCGACAGTTTGCCCGGGCGGCAGGAAATCCCCGCTCTGCACCGCCTGGATGCGAACGTCGCGCAGCGCCAGGTGGCCGACCACGCCCTTGGCGCCGTTGACCGCGGACGCCTGCCCGGCGCTCTGCGAGATCTGGCCGGCGCCGCACCCGGCCAGCGCCAGGGCGACCAGGGCGGCGAGGGCGTGCCATGCGGCAGGAACGCGGCGGACGCGACGAACATCCGGCCGGGTGCCGAGGCTGGCAGGGAATCGGTTCACTTTAAGACCTCCTGCTCGGCGGTCGGAACAGCCCGCACAGCGCATATGCGCCAGGCCGTCGCGGCTTGTGACTATGCACAGTAGTAGGGACTCGGGGCAGGCGATAGCACCGGGGGTCCCGGCTCGCGGGGCCCCTCGGAGGCTGCTCTCGATATCTCCGCCGCTGCCGCGTCATGCACAGTTTCGGCGTGCTGTCAACCCCCCGCGTTTGGCTGCGGCACCGCTGACCTGCACCGTTATTCCCCCCATGTCGGGGCGCCGTGTTAACATGGAGTGGCGAAAGGGGCTCGAATCAGATGATTTTTAAGGTCGGAGAGACTGTTGTCTACCCACACCACGG
>NZ_JBYCKY010000826.1:0-1061 GCF_057473605.1 Mycobacterium sp. TH-M82
CACGACGCCGCCGCCATCGACGAGCTGTGCCAAACCCACGACGACAGCGAGCACGAGCACGCGAACAAGTTCAACAACATCGACACGAACCTGACGATGGAGTAACAGGTAATGGACACTGAGCATCTCAAGCACACCCCGCCGAGTCCTGACCGGGGCGGACAGCCGACGCTGTACCTACCCGTGTCAGGGGTGGGTGACGTGGACGACCCCGACGACAACGGCGGCACCAAGAGCGTGTACGGGTGGGACCGTGGCATCGACAAGCTCAACGCGGCGGTGCTGAACCGGGACCCACAGCACACCTGGTCGTATTGCCCCGACGGGTGCGACCTGGGCTGTGTCGAAATGCCGAGCGCGGTAAGCACACTCGACCCGGAACAGGTTCTGGAAGCCCCAATGAAGAAAATCGTGGCGGCGATGGAAACGGTCGGCGCGGCGTTGAACTCACACTCGGGGGAGCAGTGGGTTGACAGGGTGAACGCCGTGTACGGACCGGGCGGGCACTTCGACATCGCCGCCATCGCCGACCGTACACAGGAGGTGTACGACGCCGCGACCGCCGCCATCGAAGCCACGGACACCGCCGCCGTGTCCCACCTGGACGGTATCCACACTGTGGTCCGTCAAGCCCGTGACATGCTCGCGCGGCGTTGGGATGAGCTTCACCTCAAGTGGCAGGACCTGGGTCTCATTCCGCTCGGCACGGGCCCACTGTCGCTGATCGGGGCGCCGGCGCTGGCGGCGTGGAGGTTGTGGGAGGTGTACCAAGCCCTGGACGAGCACCTGGACGTGGACGGTCCGAAACACGAGATGCTCACGGCGCAGGGCACGGCGGATACCGCCGCGAAAGACCTTGACACACAGCTGGATTCATGGACCGTCACCTCGAACGCGACGCCCATCAACTTCGGTAGCAAAGGTAAGGACAAAGGTAAGGACAAGGGAGACCCCAAGCCTGGAGATCCCAAGCCTGAGCCCACGCCGGCGACCCTCACCGGTGCGGTCGCGCCCGACCCGACCACCGACGAGCTGCGGAAGAAACTCAACGACCTGCTCGG
>NZ_JBYCKY010000827.1:0-1751 GCF_057473605.1 Mycobacterium sp. TH-M82
ACACATCGAGCTTGGTGTAGATGTTGCTGAGGTGGGTCTCCACGGTTCGTGTCGAGATGAACAGCCTTGCGGCGATATCTTTGTTGCGCAGGCCTTCTTCGACCAGCTGCACGACGTTGCGCTCGGCGGGGGTCAGTGCGGCCCAGCCGTTGGACGGGCGGCTGCGTTTGCCGCGGCCTCGCTGCGCGCGTGCGACCGCTTCCGCCGTCGACAATGCCGCACCCCTGGCCCAATGGCTCTCGAAGCCGCTCTGGCCCATCGCGTCACGCAGGGCGTCAATCGCGGCGGTGTGCTCGGCATCGTAGATCGTGAAGCGCACCGCCCCGCTGCGATCCCGCATACCCGCCGCCGAACCGAACAGTCTGGCCGCTTCGCGGTGCCTACCGGCGTCGGTGGCCAGCATTGCCAGGCACTCGATCACCTCTGGAACCGACAGGTACGCCTGGGTTTCCGCGGCGATCGCCAACGCATCGCGGGCGTCTCGCTCGGCTTGGCCGACCTCGCCCTCGGCGATGGCAACCCGAACACGTGTCTCCAGCAACGTTATCCGATGCACGCCAGAGGCCACTGCGAGCACCTCGTCGGCGCAACGGCGCGCCGCGGCCACATCACCGGACGCCAGTGCGGCCCTGGCGAACGGATTGCCGTTGATCGCCAGCAGTTGGGGCAGCGCACACGCCTCGCACGCCGCGTCGCTGGCGGCCAGTGCCGCCGGCACATCCCCGGTAGCCAACAACGTGTCCACCAACCCCCCCAGGGTCCACGCGCGGTAGAACCCGTTGAGGCCGGCAGCGGCCTCGACGCTGGCTTCGGCCGCCTGGCGCGCACCGCTGGTGTCGCCTTGGTGGGCAAGGGCTAGGCCCAGGAGCATCAGACTGTAGGCGTTGAACCACGGGTCGCGGGCCGCTTGGGCCTCGGCCGCCGCCTCGCTGGCCTGTGCGGCGGCGTCCACCGGGTCGCCGTACAGTCGTCGCGCCGACGCGATGACGATGCGGCATAGCCGTCGAACCGACCAGTTGCCAACCGCGTCGGCGAGGTCGCCTCCTTTTTCGGCGGCGGTGCACACCGTGGTCAGGTCGCCCGCGACATAGGCCGAGTAGGCCTGCACAGCATAGATCTGGGCCAACCGCCAGTCGTCGTCCACGGCGGGGGCGAGTTCGATCGCCTCCTGCAGGTACGGCAAGGCGATCTGGGGGCTGTAGCAGCAGGTCATTCCGGCCGCGGCCAGCGCCCAGCCGAGCAGTGCCGGATCATCGAGGTCATGTGCGATCGCCACCGCTTCCTCGGCTTGATCGAGGAGGTCATACTCGCCAGTCAACGCTTGCAGGATTGTCTTGTCGGCGAGCGCACGTGCGCGTGCGGCGGATGCTACCGTGGCGCTGTCGGTGAGAATGGCGTTCAACGCAGCCAGCCCTACCTCGGTTCGGTGATAAACCCACAGCGGCTGCAGCGATGACACCAACCGTGCGGCAAGGTCGATGTCGCCGTGTTGGCGACTGAACGTAAACGCGGCCTCAAGGTTGCCGAACTCTGTTACGGCCTCCTCGATCTGCCACTGGTAACCGCCGGATCTGCGGGTTGCGAACCGTGCTGTGTAGTGGTCGCGGTGGGCGGTATGCACCGCGTCGGTCTCGTCGGCATCGGCGAGTTTCTCCAGCGCGTACTGGCGCACCGTCTCCAACATCCAGTAGCGGGTCATCTGCCCGGTGCTATCGGCTATCACCAGCGATTTATCCACCAGTTGGGCCAGC
>NZ_JBYCKY010000828.1:0-1431 GCF_057473605.1 Mycobacterium sp. TH-M82
CCACTTGGGCGTCCGCGTCGCCGGGTCTTCCGCTCCGCTCCCATCGCAACCTCCGAAATAGTCTTCGGCTGTTGCGACGTTGACTGGAATCCGCCTGATCACACGCAATATGCCTCACTGGCGGGCTGAAAGGACCTGTCGTGTTGCAGGATCCGTTGATCCTTAAGCGATCCGAACGCAACGCTCCGTGCGCGTGCGGTAGTGGACTGAAGACCAAAAAATGCGTGCACAGGTGGGGTTTGTCGGCAGTGGCTCCATCCAGCGAAGGTGTCTAGCGTTCGAAAGATTCTATCCCACAGACGATTTCACTTCACACATGCGCCGTCGCGCGGTAGCCGCGATTGAGGACAGAGGGAGTGGCGTCCTTCAGTCCATAGCGCATTGGCGGCGGATATGTGGATGCTCGCCTTGACAACATCGTTTCTGACGCTGCGACAGCGGCGTGGGGTTTAGTCCGCAAGCCGCTGTCGCAGACTGCGGCTACCCTGCCGCCTTGAACGTGGCGGTCAGGGCGATGATCACGCGTCGGATCTCGTTCTCGAGTTCCGATGCGTGCGTACTAACTAACCCGGTTTCCTTCTCGATGCCGGTCACCGCCGCACGTAACGGTTTCAGGTGGCCCAGGGCCGTCTCGATGCGCGCAATGCCGTCGCGGATCTGCTCGCGCTCGTCCAGTGCGCCGCCAGAGGTGGCGGCCAAGCGGGCGAGCAACCGAACCACCTGGATGGCTGTTGCCAGCAGTTGTTCGCCGGTGGGATCAAGGCGGGATCAAGGCGGTCGTAATGGAGCACCACGACGCGCTCGGCGAGGTACACCCAGAACCCGACTGCGCGCGCATCCCGGGGCAGGGCCTCAGGTGTCGGGGAGACCAGGGGGAGGGGTGGCCGTCTCCGACCGCTCGCTCGAGGCACTGCGGCGGCTCGCAGCCGGTGGTTCCGACGATCGCGATCCGACGCCACCTACAACCGACGCCCCGCGCGGCGAGAAGCGCGGGGCTCTGCGGATGCGGACCTTGGGCCGCTGCCGCACCTGTCTCGCTGAGGCAGGTCAGCCTTCCGGTGAAGTACTCGCTGCGGAAGCCGGCAAGCCCGCCCGATGTTGATGGGGAGCGGAGAGCCACGTGCCATCAGCGACTGGGGCTCTTGGGCAATTGGTTCCATTGCTCGACGCAGGCAGGGCAGGGTGGTAATTCGTCGGGCAGTTGCGTGTTGACGAAGAACACGCCGCATAGCGCCCGCATGGCTCTCCCGTCGATGACGCTGTTCGCGATGTGCTCGCGGTGTGAGTAGTGCGCCGTCCGCCCCGGTACGGATTCGGCCAGGGTCCTGCTCTCCACTAACTGGTCGAGTTCGGCGACTCGGCCGGAGAAGTAGCCGGGTTCTGCGATGTTGGAATAGGTGTCCTTGTATCGGTCCCAGTCTTGCTCGGGTG
>NZ_JBYCKY010000829.1:0-2980 GCF_057473605.1 Mycobacterium sp. TH-M82
CGGATTATCGGCATCGAGGTCAAGACCGGCGCCCCGACCCGGGCCGACGCCCGGCACCTCACGTGGCTTCGCGACGAATACGGCGAACGCTTTCTCGCCGGAGTCATACTGCACACCGGACCGCACGTGTACGAACTCGCAGACCGAATCACCGCTGCCCCGATCGCGGCACTGTGGAGCTGAACGGCAGACCGAGCTGACCCACCTCACATGTCGCAAACAACACCTCATGCCCGCGCGGCGGATGCGTCGATCGCTTATCGTCCATGGAGTGAGTTGCCTTACTGACGAGATAGATTGTATAGGCTAAAACTATCCTCCGAAACAGAATTTTCCTATCTTGGCGTTACTGTGGCGCTGGCATTGCGGCTGGCAGCGCGTTCAGCATCGGCCCGTCGTTAAACCGTTCAGAGCCCGATACCCGGAAGGCCGAAGTCACCCAGGACGGAGTTGATTGTCGCAATGGTGACGAACAGGTCAATAGCTCCCACAGCTAAGGGCTGCGCGACGGCCTGGTCGGCCGCCAGACCGATCGCATTGAGCGGGTCATTCAGGTTGTCTACGAATGTGTTGATCACGTTGGTCGGCACCGTGATCGCGAGGGTGAGCAGACTCTGCAGCGCCGGCAGTGTCAGGGTGCTGACCTGGGAGAGTGCCGAAGTGAAGGCGCTGACGAGGTCGGTGGGCGATGACAGCAGATCCGCCGATCCTGATGTCCCGGAGCCGGATGCCAGTCCGGAAAACAGCGACGACGGATGCGATAACTCGCTGGTGATGTCGTTCACTGCGGCACTTGCGCCTTGCTCGGTGGCCGGCGCCAGGTTCTTGATCGCGGTCATAACCTGATCCAGGGACGGGAAGATTCCGAACCCGGTCGGCACGTTGGCTTGCCCCACATCCCAGCCCTCGTTGGCGGGGTTGTCGTAGCCGAGGTTGACGATCTGGGTCAGCACCGGTTGCAACAGATCAGCCAGCGGTTTGCCGACCACCGGGATTCCGGCCAGCGGCACCAACAACGGTATGTAGGTGTGCGGACTATCGCTCATCGGAATCATGTAGTAGTCGGTGACGCCGTCGTAACCCGGAGTTGTCGGCAGTTTGATCGCGTCATCAAGCTCCGCCGTCGTGAGATCCCGATATGTCGGGTGTACGAATTCTATCCCGAGCAGCGCGTTGAGGTCGGAAATGATATTCAGGGGGTATTTGGGTAAGTCGGAGAAACCGTCGTATTCCTGAATATAGATCGAGGTGTCATAGGGGGTGTCCGACGGGGTGCTCACGTCGAACGTGGTGGTGAAAGCCGGAAAGCTGGTATCGACCCGTGCGCCCCAGCCGCCGTCGGGATTGTCGACGTCACCTACCAGCACGAACTTCACAGCGTCGGCCTTGACGCCCTCCTGTTGGAGTTCGGTCATCACCTGCGAAGAGATCATCGCGCTCTGGGATTCGCCGTAAACTGCCACGGTGTTTCCGGCGTCGACGTTTTGGGTGATGTAGGTATTCAGCATGTATTGACCCTGCGCTATCGACGTGTCGATTGGCAGGCTTTGAACGCCGGTGTATATCGGCGAGGCGCCCTCCGGTGTGAAGACACCTTCTGGTTCGGCACCCGGCAAAATTCGTTGGATGTAGAGCTCATTGGCGTCTGCTACGTAGTCACCGGCGAGTTGGGGTATCGGAGTACCGCTGCCGCCGACGATCAAACCCACCAGGTGGTTCGGGGCGTCGATCATATCTGTGCCGCTGCCGGTGAGTTGAAAGGTTTGTAACTGGGTCCCGGGCGAGGGTACCGCGGCCGGGGTGGCGACGATCAGGCTGGCACCTACCACCGCAATACTGGTGGTGGCGTAAGGAAGGGCAGTGGTTCGCATGGACATCTCCATAGAATAATCATGGCGAGAGTGAGAGGAGGATAGTATCGTTAATCTGGCTGCGGAACAAGAGCGCGCTGGTTTTAATTTTTCCAGCCGATGACGTTTGGTGATTACACAGGCTTTTGACCCCGCTGGGCGGTGCGTTCGTCACCGTGTTCGGTGCTGCGGTCTATCTAGGACTGGTATAGGACCCGGATACGCCGGGATGTGTTAGGTGTTTCCGCTGGTCAAATCCGTATGCTGGTCGGGCTGTGCCGCTGCGCCACCATCGTCAACGACGCAGGGATTCCAGGAAGTTGACGATATGATGCGCCAGCTCTTCCCCGGCGTCCTCCTGCACGAAGTGCCCGGCGTCGCGGATCACCGGATGTTCGATGCCCTGTGCGCCACGCATCTCACGCTGGAAGATCGGCGCCATCGCCCCGGTGATCGGGTCGCCGTCGCTGAACGCGACCAGCATCGGTGTTTCCGATGCGCACAGCTTCGCCCACGCCGCCCGGTTGGCCGGGGCGGCCGGGTCGTCGGGACTCGTGGGGATCAACAACGGCATCGCGCGCGGGCCGGCGCAGTAGCTGTCGTCGGGGAACGGCGCGTCGTAGCCGGCGCGGACGGCCTCGCTGACCGGCCGCCGGCAGCCCGACTCGACGAACCGCGCGACGTCGACCGTCGGTGCCGACTGGATCGCCTCGCGGAAGCGCCACCAGATCTGTGGCATCGGCACGTCACCGGTGGGCAACCCGGTGTTGGCGACGACGATCCGGGCGAACCGCTCCGGATGCTCGGCGGCCAGGCGCAGCCCGATCAGCCCGCCCCAGTCCTGTCCGACCAACGTCACCCGGTGCAGGTCCAGCACGTCGAAAGCCAGCGCCCGCATCCACTCGACATGGCGGGCGTAGCTGTGGTCTTCGGGCCGGGCCGGCTTGTCGGAGCGGCCGAACCCGACCAGGTCGGGGCAGATCACCCGGTGCCCGGCGGCGGCCAGGATCGGCATCATCTTGCGGTACAGAAACGACCAGGACGGCTCGCCGTGCAGCATCAGAACGGGGTCACCGTCATCGGGTCCGTCCTGCACCCACGCCACCCGCAGGGTGCCGCCGTCACCCTCG
>NZ_JBYCKY010000830.1:0-6613 GCF_057473605.1 Mycobacterium sp. TH-M82
CCCGATCCTCGGCGAACGCCAGCTTCTTCGCCGCGTCTTTGACCGGATCCCAGTCGGCGTCCTGCGAACCGCGTTCTACGTCGTCGATCTCGGTCCGCGACAGTGTGAACGGAACCCGCAGTCGTACCAGGGGTTTGCTGGCCCGCAGGTGCGCGATGACGCCGTCGGCGGGGGCGGTCACATCGGTCAGCCGGCCGGTGCCGACCGCGGCCGCCCGCGGTCCACCCGCGTCGCTGACGTCGACCACCAGCCGGCCGGCGATGTGGCGTTTGAACGTCCGGGTGGCCTCATGTTCGATTTCGGCCCACGCGACGTCGGTGATCGGGGCGAGTTCGCGGTAGAGGTTGTTCATCGGGCGGTTCCTTTCAGGCTGCCGATCGTCAGTGAGCCGCTGGCCGGGGTGGAGGGCTTCGGACCGGGCAGCGGCGGTGGATCGTCGAGGAAATCGACAGTCGGGGTGAAGAACAGGCCTCCGGTGAGTGCTGTGGAGAAGTCCAGGATGCGGTCGGTGTTGCCGGGCGGGTCACCCAGAAACATGTTGCGCAGCATCCGCTCGGTGACCGCCGGCGCCCGCGAATACCCGATGTAGTAGGTGCCGGACTGGCCGGTCCCCACCGTGCCGAACGGCATGTTGGCCCGCACGATGTCCAGTTCGTTGCCGTCGTCGTCTTCGATCACGTTGAGCGCCACGTGGGAGTTGGCCGGCTTTTCGGCATCGCTCAATTCGATGTCGTCGAGTTTCGTACGTCCGATCACCCGCTCCTGCTCGGTGACCGACAGGGCTTCCCAGCCCGCCATGTCGTGCACGTATTTCTGTACATGCACATAAGACGAGCCCACGAAGTCCGGGTCTTCACTGCCGATCTGGGCTGCCTTCGCCGCGTCGGAGCCATCCGGGTTCTCGGTGCCGTCGACGAAGCCGAGCAGGTCGCGGTTGTCGAAGTACCGGAAGCCGTGCACTTCGTCGACGACGGTGACCGCGCCGTCCAGGGCCCGCAGAATGCGCCTGGCCAGCTCGAAGCAGACGTCGTGCGTCTCGGCGCGGATGTGGAACAGCAGGTCGCCGGGTGTGGCGGGCGCGGTGTGACGCGGGCCGTCCAGCGCGACGAATGGGTGCAACTCGGCCGGCCGGGGCCCGGCGAACAGCCGGTCCCAGGCGGCCGAGCCGATCGAGGTGACCAGCGACAGCCGCTTGGCCGGATCGCGGAAGCCGATAGCGGGCGCCAGCCCGGTCAGCTCCGGCAGCGCATCGTGCACCGTCGCCTCACCGCCGTCGTCGATGGTGGCCACCAGGAAGATGGCGGCGCAGGTCAGGGGAGCCAGCACAGGCTGGGACGCAACGGTTCGCACAGTCTGTAACCCTAGCGTCCGGGGCGGCCCGGCGATGAGAAAGACTGGGCGAATGGCGGCCACAGCGGCGGGGTTGTGCGAGTTCATCGACGCCTCACCCTCGCCATTTCACGTCTGCGCGACGGTCGCGCACCGGTTGCGCACCGCCGGGTACCGCGAAGTCGCCGAAGCCGACGCGTGGCCGGGCGAGGGCCGCTTCTTCACCGTGCGGGCCGGCTCGCTGGTGGCGTGGAACAGCACCGGGCGCGCTGGTGGAGCGTTTCGCATCATCGGTGCGCACACCGACAGCCCCAACCTGCGGGTCAAACAACGCCCCGACCGCGACGTCGCGGGCTGGCGAGTGGTTGCGCTGCAGCCCTACGGGGGCGCCTGGCTGAACTCCTGGCTGGATCGCGACCTGGGTGTCAGTGGGCGGCTGTCGGTGCGCGACGACACCGACAGCACCGGGGTCGTGCACCGGCTGGTGCGGGTCGACGAACCGGTCCTGCGGGTGCCGCAGCTGGCCATCCATCTGGCCGAGGACCGCGGATCGCTGGCCCTGGACCCGCAGCGCCACCTCAACGCGGTGTTCGGCGCCGGTGACGCGCCACGCTCTTTTCTGGGGTATGTCGCCGAGCGGGCCGGCGTCGAGCCGGGTCGCCTGCTGGGCTTCGACCTGATGACCCACGACCTCGCGCCCGCGGCGTTGACCGGTGTCGGCAGGGAGTTCGTCAGTGCATCCCGGCTGGACGACCAGGCCAGTTGCTATGCGGGGCTGGAGGCGCTGCTGGCCGCCGAGCCGGGGCGGCACCTGCCGGTGCTGGCGCTCTTCGACCACGAGGAGGTCGGCTCGACCTCGGATCACGGCGCGGCCTCCGAGCTGCTGCCCACCACGCTGGAACGGGTCACCCTGGCCGGCGGCGGGAACCGGGAGGACTTCCTGCGCAGGCTGGCGGGATCGATGCTGGCCTCGGCGGACATGGCGCACGCCACCCACCCGAACTACCCAGACCGCCACGATCCCGGGCACCCGATCGCGGTCAACGCCGGCCCGGTGCTCAAGGTGCAGCCCAACCTGCGCTACGCCACCGACGGACGTACCGCCGCGGCGTTCGCGCTGGCCTGCGAGCAGGCGGAGGTACCGCTGCAGCGTTACGAACATCGTGCCGACCTGCCCTGCGGTTCGACGATCGGCCCGATGAGCGCGGCCCGCGCCGGCATTCCCACCGTCGACGTGGGTGCGGCGCAGCTGGCTATGCATTCGGCGCGCGAACTGATGGGCGCGGCCGACGTCGCCTCGTACGCGGCGGCACTGGGCGCATTCCTGGCGCCTGTCTAACCGATTTCGGCGTGATTTCTTGCGCCCAGCGACGATTATCACTCCGAAATCGCAGGCAATAGACTGTGTCCGTGGTGATTGACACCGTCGAGCACGCGGCGGCCACCCCCGATCAACCCCAACCGTTCGCCGAGCTGGGTCTCAAAGACGACGAGTACCAGCGGATCCGCGACATCCTGGGGCGCCGCCCCACCGACTCCGAGCTGGCGATGTATTCGGTGATGTGGAGCGAACACTGCTCCTACAAGTCCTCCAAGGTGCACCTGCGCTACTTCGGCGAGACCACCACCGACGAGATGCGTTCGGTGATGCTGGCCGGTATCGGCGAGAACGCCGGGGTGGTCGACATCGGTGACGGCTGGGCGGTGACCTTCAAGGTGGAGTCGCACAACCACCCGTCCTACGTCGAGCCGTACCAAGGCGCGGCCACCGGTGTCGGTGGGATCGTGCGCGACATCATGGCGATGGGTGCACGCCCGGTCGCGGTGATGGACCAGCTGCGGTTCGGCGCCGCCGACGCCGACGACACCCGCCGGGTGCTCGACGGGGTGGTGCGCGGCATCGGCGGCTACGGAAACTCGCTGGGGCTGCCCAACATCGGCGGCGAAACGGTCTTCGACGCCTGCTACGCCGGCAACCCGTTGGTCAACGCGCTGTGTGTCGGCGTGCTGAAAAAAGAAGACCTGCAGTTGGCGTTCGCGTCCGGCGCCGGCAACAAGATCGTCCTGTTCGGCGCGCGCACCGGCCTGGACGGCATCGGTGGGGTGTCGGTGCTGGCGTCGGAGACCTTCGGCGGCGACGAGGGCGCGGCCGCCGGCCGCAAGAAACTGCCGTCGGTGCAGGTCGGTGACCCCTTCACCGAGAAAGTGCTCATCGAATGCTGCCTGGAGTTGTATGCAGCCGGGCTGGTGGTCGGCATCCAGGATCTCGGTGGTGCCGGGCTATCCTGCGCCACATCGGAATTGGCGTCGGCCGGTGACGGCGGAATGAGCATCCAGTTGGACAAGGTACCGCTGCGCGCCGCAGACATGACCCCGGCCGAGGTGCTCTCCAGCGAGTCGCAGGAGCGGATGTGCGCGGTGGTCACCCCGGAGAACGTCGAGAAGTTCCTGGCGGTGTGCCGCAGATGGGACGTGCCGGCCACGGTGATCGGGGAGGTCACCGACGGCGACCGGCTGCAGATCGCCTGGCACGGTGAGACCGTCGTCGACGTGCCGCCCCGCACGGTCGCGCACCAGGGGCCGGTTTATCAGCGCCCGCTCGCCCGCCCGGAGGCCCAGGATGCGCTGAACGCCGACACCTCGGCCAAGCTCCCGCGTCCGGTCACCGGCGAGGAGCTGCGGGCGACTTTGCTTGCGCTGCTGAGCAGTCCACACCTGTGCAGCCGCGCGTTCATCACCGAACAGTACGACCGCTACGTCCGCGGCAACACCGTGCTGGCCGAACACGCCGACGGCGGGGTGCTGCGTGTCGACGAGACCACCGGGCGTGGCATCGCCATCTCCACCGACGCGTCAGGCCGCTACACCGTCCTGGATCCCTACACCGGCGCCCAGCTCGCGCTGGCCGAGGCGTACCGCAACGTCGCCGTCACCGGCGCCACCCCGGTGGCCGTCACCAACTGCCTCAACTTCGGCTCCCCGGAGGACCCCGGCGTGATGTGGCAGTTCGCCGAGGCGGTGCGCGGGCTCGCCGACGGCTGTGCGGCCCTGGGGATCCCGGTCACCGGAGGCAACGTCAGCTTCTACAACCAGACCGGTTCGACGCCGATCCACCCCACCCCCGTCGTCGGTGTGCTCGGCGTGCTCGACGATGTCAGCCGCCGTCTCCCGACCGCCATGGGCGCCGAGCCGGGGGAGACGCTGATGCTGCTCGGCGACACCCGCGACGAGTTCGACGGCTCGGTCTGGGCACAGGTGACCGCGGACCACCTGGGTGGCCGGCCGCCGGAGGTCGACCTAGCCCGGGAGAAGCTGCTGGCCGACGTGCTGTGCGCGGCGTCGCGTGACGGCCTGGTCTCCGCGGCGCATGATCTGTCCGAGGGCGGCCTGGCCCAAGCGCTCGTCGAATCGGCACTTGCTGGCGAAAGCGGTTGCCGCATAGTGCTTCCCGAAGGCTTTGAAACAAGCACAGGTCCGTTCACCTTTCTCTTCTCCGAATCTGCCGGCCGGGTGTTGGTGGCGGTGCCGCGCACTGAGGAGAGCCGATTCCAGGCGCTGTGCGAAGCACGCGGACTGCCCGCCGTCCGCATCGGGGTCGCAGACCAGGGCTCAGGCGCCGTGGACGTGCAGGGCTTGTTCAGCGTGTCGCTGCAGGAATTACGCAACGCCTACGAGAGTGTGTTGCCAGGATTGTTCGGATGAGCCCGGCCCGCACCGGCGAGCATCACCCGCTGCTGGTGTGGGCGTGGGGGCTGCTGCGACTGCAGTTCATCGGGGTGGCGTTCGGCGCGCTGTTCTTCTGCCTGTCGCTGACGCCGTCGCTGCTGCCGCGCGACTGGCTGTTCCAGGGCCTCATCGGTGGCGGCAGCGCCGCCTTCGGGTACGGCCTGGGTGTACTGCTCGGCAAAGTCGTCCACCGGGCGGTGCTGCGCAACGCCGGTTGGTGGCCGCCACCACCCCGAATGCTGTTCGCGCTGAAGGCGGTAGTGGTGGTGGCCGCCCCGGCGGCCTGCCTGCTGATGCTGATCCCGGCCGCCGGCTGGCAACGCCAGGTCTTTGCGCTGATGGGTATCGAAGGCCCGACGACGCCGGCATATCTGCGCACCCTGCTCATCGCGGCCGGAGTCGCCGCCCTGCTGGTGTCGGCGGCCCGGATGGTGATCGATGCGGTCAAGCTGTTGGCCAGGAGGCTGATCCGGCGCTGGCATCTGCACGACGAGGTCGCGTTGTTCATCGGCAGCGCCGTCGTCGTCGTGCTGCTGATCACCCTGATCAACGGCGTGCTCGTCCGCGGCTTCTTCGTCGGCGCCAATGCGTTGTCCGAGCCGCGGAACACCGCAACCAAGGCCGGGGTAGAACAACCGGTGCAACCGGAAAGATCAGGCAGCACAGCATCTTTGGTGCCGTGGGATACCCTCGGCTTCCAGGGCCGCAGCTTTGTCGCCGGCGGGCCGCGCGCCGAAGAACTGGCGCGGGTCAACGGCCGGCCCGCCAAGGAGCCCATCCGGGTGTACGCCGGCCTGCACAGCGCCCCGGACGACCGCGCCCGGATGGAGCTGCTGGTCGAAGAACTGGACCGCACCAAAGCCTTCGACCGCCTGGTGCTGGTGATCATCCCGACCACCGGCACCGGCTGGATCAACCCGGTGGCCGCCAGAGCATTGGAAATGGTCTACAACGGCGACACCGCGTTGGTCGGGGTGCAGTATTCCTACCTGCCGAGCTGGATCTCGTTCTTAGCCGACCGGCAGAAATCGACGGATTCCGGCCGGATGCTGATCGACACCATCCACCACCGCTGGCAGCAACTGTCGACGGGTCATCGCCCCAAGTTGGTGCTCTATGGCGAGAGTCTGGGGGCACTGGCCGGCCAGGCCGCCTTCGGCTGGCTCCCGGACATTGCGAAGATGGGATTCGACGCGGTGCTGTGGGTGGGGCCGCCGAATGCCAGTAATCTGTGGCACGCGTTGGTCGTACGGCGTGACCCGGGCAGCACCGAAGTGCTGCCGCGCTACGACAACGGGCGTACGGTGCGGTTCGCCCAGGGCACCGATCCGGATGAGGTCGCCAGGATCGCGGCGCCGCCGTGGCAGGGTCCCCGGGTGCTGTTCCTGCAGCACGCCTCCGACCCGGTGGTGTGGTGGTCGCCCGATCTGCTGCTGTCCCGGCCGGACTGGCTGACCGAGCCGCCCGGACCGGATCGCACCGCGTCGATGCGCTGGTATCCGGTGGTGACGTTCTGGCAGGTGGCTGCCGACTTGAGCAATGGCGAAGCGATGCCGCC
>NZ_JBYCKY010000831.1:0-3026 GCF_057473605.1 Mycobacterium sp. TH-M82
GTCCGGCGGCTCGTCGGAATTCGGTAACGCCGGCAGCGGCGGGTGGGGCGGGGCCGGCGGCTTCCTGCACGGCAACGGCGGCAACGGCGGGGCCGGCGGAGCGGCGACGGTCGGTGACGGCGGGCTCGGCGGCAACGGCGGGGCCGGTTCGACCCTGTTCGGCAGCGGCGGCACCGGCGGCGGCGGCGGGCTCGGCTCCAGCGGCGGCACCGGCGGGTCCGGCGGGTCGGGCGGGGACATCCTCGGCAATGGCGGCTCCGGCGGTAACGGCGGTGCGGCCTACGGCGACGCGGGCACCGCGGGCAGCGGCGGCGCCGGGGGCAACGCCAGCTTCCTGCTCGGCAGCGGCGGGCATGGCGGCAACGGCGGGTACGGCGCGGCGAACACCTCGGCGACCGGAGGTCACGGCGGTGACGGCGGCAACGGCGGGCACCTGCACGGCAACGGCGGCAACGGCGGTAACGGCGGCAACGGCGGTTCCAGCGGCGGTTCCAGCGGCGGTTCCAGCGGCGGGGCCGCAGGTGCGGCCGGGGACGGCGGGCACGGCGGGCTGCTGCTGAGCCACGACGGGGCGCAGGGCAGCGACGGGGAACCCGGGTGACCGGGGCTGGTGGCGGGCGAGCCGCGCTTGTATAAGGCGCGGTGACACCCGAAACCGTTTGCGGGGTGTCTAGAAACTGGCTGATCGTATATATTAAAGAACGTGGCGCTGAGTATTAAGGATCCCGAAGCCGACCGCCTTGCGCGGGAACTCGCGGCCCGCACGGGGGAAACTCTGACCGACGCAGTTGTCGTCGCGCTGCGGGAACGGCTCGCCCGGGAGACAGGCCGCACTCGAGCGGTTCCGCTGAGTGAGGAGCTGGCCGCGATCCGCCGCCGATGCGCGACGCTGCCCGTCCTCGACACCCGAACTGCGGAGGAGATCCTCGGCTACAACGAGCCTGGACTGCCCACCTAAATGGTCATCGACACGTCCGCGCTGGTCGCCATGCTCGGCGATGAGCCCGAGGCCGAGGAACTGGAAGCAGCCGTGGAAGCGGACAACGAACGACTCATGTCGACCGCGACCTACCTGGAAACGGCCATCGTGATCGAAACACGCTTCGGCGAACCGGGAGGACGTGAGTTGGACCTGTGGCTGCACCGCGCCGCCGTCGACCTCGTCAATGTCGACCCCGGCCAAGCCGAAGCCGCGCGCGTCGCGTATCGCAGGTACGGCAAAGGACGACACCGCGCGGGCCTGAACTATGGGGACTGTTTCTCCTACGCCCTCGCGAAGGTCAGCGGCCAGCCGTTGCTCTTCAAGGGAGATGACTTCAATCGCACCGACATCCCCACGGTCCATAGAGCTACCCGAGGGGGCGGGTCGCTTTAGCGTGGCGGTTGCCGCTCTTGCACCGAGGTGCGCGGCCCGCCCGGCGGTATCGGGTCGCGGGGGCGGGTTGAGGGCGCGGGTCCGCGGTGACCGCTATGGGGCAACTCGCCGGTGCAGGATCGCCAGATTCGCGGGCGGGTGTTGATGTCGGTGTGCGCCCGGTGGCTGTGAAGTGCGGTAGGGACGCAGCCCTATCCCAGGATTCCTGATGGTTCAATAATCGTCGTGCGGTCCCCGGTGGGATTTCACGTGTCCGTTCTCGGCCAGCGCCGTGATCGCACTGCCATCGCGGCCGCAACGGACTCCTCTCAGCTGAGGATCGTGATCAGCTTGGCCAATACGTTATCGAGAATCGCGGGCGGTACATGCTCAACTTTGCGGCCGTTGCGCGACCTGATATCGATCGCGCGGGGCTGGTCGCAGCGTATGACGCCAGTTGTGCGAGTTCCCGCCTCTGTCAGCGACACCGCGAACCCAGCGGTACGCGCGAAGTCTCCGCCTTGCGTGATCGGTACCACCACAGGAGTTTTAGTCAATCGGTTAAATGGCGCTGGGGACACGATCAACACTGGGCGCGTGCCGCGCTGCTCATGCCCTGGCGTCGGGTCCAAAGAGACGATGTAGATGTCGCCGCGCTCAATCAGAGCAGCTCACCGCCGACCTGGTCCCCGTCTAGCCAAACCCGGTCCTCTGCCGTGATGTCGGCTGAGGCGTCGCACTGCGCCAGTAGCTCATCAAGTGAGTAGCGCGGTCGCACTTGGGGGTCAACTACCAGGTGGCCGGCGTCAACCGACAAGGCAACCGCCGCGCCCGGTTGCAGC
This sequence comes from Mycobacterium sp. TH-M82, assembly GCF_057473605.1. Lineage (NCBI taxonomy): Bacteria > Bacillati > Actinomycetota > Actinomycetes > Mycobacteriales > Mycobacteriaceae > Mycobacterium > Mycobacterium sp. TH-M82. The sequence goes on from NZ_JBYCKY010000831.1 coordinate 2,197, forward strand.
TGCAACATATCGAGCACGGCGGGAGGGATTGCCAACATCACCGATCCGCCTACCTTCCGGAGTTTGGTTGTCAACACGCCAGCCCCCTCATCTACGTTATATTTGAGTATAACCCCATGAAGCCGCTGGATGCGCCCGGTGCTAGCGGGGCATTTGCCGATGTCCCGCCCCAGGGTCTCGGCAAAGTCGTGATATGAGCATTTGACCAGCGGTGTTGCGGGCCTAACACGCGGAACTGTGGTTACAGGGCGTCACGGCAGAGCGCGGCGTGACAACCGCTGCAACACCCAAGAAGGTTGTCGTCTCGCGGGCGGCCGTCACGAAAGCGGTGTCGCGCTCCACCAAGGACTCTGCCAAGCTGGAAGGCCGCGTAGTCCCGATCGATTATCTCGGCTGGACCCGAAAAGACGAGCTGCTGATGCCGGAATCCACCGCGTCGTCAAGTATCGAGAGGCGGTCAGGAATCGCCAGAAGCCGAACGGAAGCTCGGCGATCCCCTTCCCATGCACCCCCGGGCAGGACCGTCCTCAACTCACGTGACGCGCCACGACCCCGTCGTGCTCACCCACAACGTCGCTCAACACGTGTGCTCAGGGGAGTGCTATCCGCAGAGCTTTACTGATTTCCTGCATTGTCTGCGAAGAAAGCGCACCGAGTGATTCGGTGAGTTCATCGTGGTAGAGCTGCACGATGTCGTCGACAAGAACGAACCCGACGAGAGGATCGGCGGCACACAAGGGCACGACAGTAGGCACGTGCGCGTTCTTGGTCGTCGTCGTGATGCGCGCTGCCAACACTGTGTCGAGGTTGCTGTTCCGGGAGTTGTTGCT
>NZ_JBYCKY010000832.1:0-1748 GCF_057473605.1 Mycobacterium sp. TH-M82
CGGCGGCGCGGCGTCGGGGGCCGGCCGCATGTCCGGCAGTCGATCCAGCAGCGCGTTGATCGCCACCGTGGTCTCCATCCGGGCCAAGTGCATACCCCAGGCACAGGCGCGGGCCGGCGCCGAACGTCAGGTGTGCGATGTTGCGCCGGGTGGGATCGAAGCGGTCCGGCTCCGGATACCGCTCCGGGTCCCGGTTGGCGGCTGCCACGCTGACGTTCGCGAAACTGCCCCTGCCCGCTGTTGCAACCCCGCGGCGGCCCGTACACCCGCCAGGTGAAACCAGAATTAGGCCCAGGCTAACCAATCCACTTAAAACAGCGGAGAACCCGTGAGAGAACCCGCGAGAACTACGAGTTCGAAAGCGCCCGCCAGGGTGCCAATCCCGACGTCGGCTGCGATCGGCAAACCGATTGCGTCGATGGGATTCGAGAGGTGGTCCACGAAAAGCTCGACGTCATAGGCCGGAAGGCTGGTTAACAGAGTATTGGCAAAATCCGCCGTCGCCAGCAGACCGCTGTAGGCCGTCGAAGCGTCACTCGAGAGCGTGTTCACCGCATTGACGAAGTCGGTCACCAAAGACGCGGGATCACTTCCTGACGAGGGATCCGGCGGCGAACCGAGCGACGCCAGTGCCGTCCCCTCGTGCCCGCTGAAAGCGCCGAGGAAGTTCTTTATGCCGGTCTCGGTTCCACTTGCCAGGAGTTTGAAAAACTCTTCGAAGTCACTGACGCTCGGGAACAGCCCGAACGGAGTGGGTATGTTGGCGGGGCCTGTCGAGTATCCGTAGAGGGGGTCGCCGAAGCCCAGATTCACGATGGCGGTCAGATCCGGTCCGATGAGATCAGCAATCGGGGTTCCGATGACGGGGATGGCGCTGAGCAACTCCGTCAGCGGCAACCCGGCGGGAATCATGTAGTAAGTGGTCTCGGTGGCCCCCTCGGTGGGCAAGGTAAACGCCGGGTCGATGTCCGCGGCCGTGTACGAGTGGTCGTACAGCATACCCACAAAGGCGTTCACGTCGCACACGACATCGATCGGGTACTGGCAGAAGTCGGCGAAACCATCATACTCGTGCGTGACAATGACAGTCGGGAAGTCGTTCGCCGGCGTCGAGCCATAGAATGGCAAACCTATACTCGCGAGGTTCAAACCGGGAAAGCGCGCCAGAAGCCCACCGTTGGGATTCATCTCGTCACCGAGCAGCACGAAATATGCGGGTAAACTGCTCGGTGTGCCGGCGGGGTCGAGCGCACTCATTTCCAGCGAGGAAATATCGGCACTTTGGGAAACACCCAAAACTCCAACCGGGATGTTGGCGTCGAGTTGCGGAGTGATCGCGTTGTTCAGGATTGTGACGCCCTGGCTCACCGACGTGTCGAAGGGCAAGGTCTTCACACCGGTCAACGGATACAACCCCTCGGGCGTGAACAGCTCCACCGGCTTGGACCCCGGCAAAAATGTCTGGATGTACGCCTCGACGGAGTCCACATAGAACGGGTCCGTGCTAGGTATCGGCAGGCCGGTGGCGCCCATGAGCTCGGTTACCGACGGGCCGGGATCGAGCAGCGGCGGTGGCGTCCCCCCGTACGCGAACGCGGAGTTCATCACCGCCGTCAGCGCCAACAAACCGGAGCCTGCAGTGGCGAACAACCCCAAACCCAGCAAGCGAAGCCGATAACCCGGCATTACGACCCCCTCGGAACGGTGACGTTGGACGAGCGGTTATCCGGCTATGATTCGTACCGGCT
>NZ_JBYCKY010000833.1:0-2791 GCF_057473605.1 Mycobacterium sp. TH-M82
CGGCGAACGCGACGCCGGACTCCAGCTCGCGCTCCACGGTGGGGTCGGCACCACGCTCGGAGACCACCGCGCGTCGATTGGCCAGCAGGTAGGACACGCGGGTGATTTCGAAGATTTTCGCGTCCCAGTAGTGGATGTTGAGGACGATCTTCGATCGTGCGATCCAGGCGTCGCGGCGCCCGCCGTAGGCGCCCGACAGCCATTTGACACGAAGACCTCGGTCGTGCAGTTCCCGGAGAACGCCATATCGGCGCCCGTTGAGCGCGCCGTAGAAAAGGACGTCGATGTCCTCGGGGACTGGGGTGATACGGGTCAGCTCGGGCACGTATCCGATCGGAACGTAAGTGGGCCAAGGCAATCCCAGGGCCGCAAGGTATTCAATGTTGGCCTGACTGTAATCCCACGCCGGGTAGCGCCGGAAAAGGTCGACGAATTCCGGCATCGTCATCCACGGCAAGTCGTCACCCAATTGCTCGAGGTTGTAGAAGATCGGGTATTTGGGCGGCTCCAAGGCGTACTGGACGAGAAGGTTCCCGCCGAGCACGATGGTGCGGCGTTCGTCGAGGTCAAGACGGTCGGTCAGCACCGAGTCGTGCCCGAGCGCCGCAAGACCATGGTGCACAGCCTCGGCGACCTCGTTGAACGCTCCGGCGCTGATGTCATCGTGGGAGGGGGGTGACACCACCGCGACGGCGAACCGCATGGGTGCAAAGTACAGCAAGACAAGAGGATTGCGCTTGACCCCGGTCAGCGGTCAGCGTGGATTTCCTATGCGGACGGATCCGCCTTCAGCGTCATCGCCACGAAATCCAGGCACCACAGCGACTCGAACAGCGTCCGACCGAACTCCTCCAGTTCACGCTGGCTCGCGCCGGGCGACTCCTCGCTTTTGGCGACTCGGCCAGCGATCTGGCGAATCGTGCTCTGGCCATCAACGTGCTGCAGGAAACGCATTTGAGCCGGCGTAACCATCGTGCGCCAATTCGGCCGAAAAATCTCCTCCCCATCGATACCGCAGCCCATTCGCATTCGCGGAACGTAGTCGAGGCATTCCGGGGTGGAGAAATTGATGACGTAACTCTTCTTCGGCCGGTCGGAACGGCATGCCATGAATAAATGGGAGGCGTTCATCACGTGGAGACGCTCCACGACAGCCCAGCGCTTAGCCTCTGGTAACGCGTTCACCGCCTGATCGAGTGGACTCCCCGGGTTGAACCAATCATGCGGGTAGTACGGCGCCTTGATGAACCAACCCTGAAATGCCAATCCCGCTGACGTCACGAGATCGATGCACTCAGCGACGCTGAAATCGCGCTCAACGCCATTCAGGAAGGTATCCGCCAGCGCGGCATCAGATTGCGCGGACACCGGTGCCATCTTGAAGTAATTGTGGACGGGGTGTTCGGTCGGCAACGCTGTGATCACTTCTTTGACCATTTGCACCGACTGGTCGTCCCGATCCATGCCCAACTCACGGAAGGTCGATTGCAGCATTTCGACGCCCATGCGGCCGTACTTCGCATAGAGCATCACACCCAGAACGCCATCTCGCCGAAGACATGCCTTCAGCGCCTTCATGCCTGCCAGTGGGTCTGGTAAGAGATGCAAGACGTCGGTTGACACAATCAGGTCGAATTTGCGCTTGGACGACGACAGTTCCTCTATCGGGGCCTGATGCAGTTCCAGGTTCCACAGACCGAACTTGTCCTTCAGATATTGCAGATGGTCCAGCGAGCGTTGACTGACATCGACCGCCACCACACTCGCGGACCGGTTGGTGTATGCGAAAACCGCGGCCTGGTTGCTACCGCCGCCTGCGATCATAATGTCGAGATCGGGCCTGTAGTCCCGGTCGGGCCACAGAGTGGAGTGAGCGTGGGCGGGGTCGAACCACTCCCAATTGCTATCGGTCCATGCCCCGAGGTCATTGATGGGTTCTGGGTACGTGTCGGCGATAGTGGTGTTCAGATCCTCGTTCATTGCGGAGCTAGGCCTTTCCGGTCGACTCTTGATCGAGGATCTCGGATCCGTGGTCAGTCGAGAGCACAATCACGGAACCGGCCCCCGTCGGGGGGATTATGGGTTACTGACTGTTTTGCTCGCAAGGGGCCAGCAACTCGCGCACGCCCACTTCACAGACCAAATCAGGCTCACCGGACAGCGTTCGTCACGAAATTCTGACACAGACCCTTCAAGCCGAGCCACTGGGGCCATCCCTCATGGCCGCGCCCCCAAGGCCGGGATATCCACGTCGCGCGGCTGTGACAAAAACCATGCTAGTGCCGGGGTTCCACGCCTGCCCTCCGCGTAGCGCCGCTTCGTCAGGGTACTCGTCGAGATCGTCATCGTTGATGTGGTCGCCGCCTGTCCACGCTCGGCCGGTCGGGTTGGGGGCGCCGGTGCTGCGCGCACCCGAGCACGTCACGCAAAGACCCCAGAAAATGACTTCGGACTCCTCGACCAAGAAGCCGAAATCACCCGAGGCGATCAGGCAGGGGGCCTCACCGACGGCACAGTCGACATCCGCGATGGCCCCACAGGAGCGGCAGACGAAGTGATGGTGATTGTCCCCAACCCGCGTTTCGTAGCGCGCGACCGAACCCGACGGCTGGAATCTTCGCAGGAGGCCTACCTCGGTCAGGGTGTGCAGCACGTCATACACGGTCTGCCGGGACACTTCGGACAGTGCGGCACGGACCACACCGAAGATCGTGTCCGTGTCGGCGTGCGGATTTGCCTGAACCGCCCAAAGAATGCCGACCCTCGGCTGGGTGACGCGCAACCCAGCCTT
>NZ_JBYCKY010000834.1:0-1865 GCF_057473605.1 Mycobacterium sp. TH-M82
TCCTGACGCTGATCCAGCACGGAACCGATTCGCAGATCGAAAGATTCGTGGAAAAGGCGCTGCGCCAGGAGGAGGTCTGGTGCCAGCTGTTCTCCGAGCCGGACGCCGGGTCGGATGCGGCCGGCATCAAAACCCGGGCCACCCGGGTAGACGGCGGCTGGCAGATCAACGGGCAGAAGGTGTGGACGTCCGGTGCCCAATATTGCGCCCGTGGCCTTGCCACGGTCCGCACCGACCCCGACGCCCCCAAGCACGCCGGCATCACCGCGGTGATCATCGACATGAAAGCCCCCGGCGTCGAGGTGCGGCCACTGCGCCAGATCACCGGCGGCTCGGACTTCAATGAGGTCTTCTTCAACGACGTGTTCGTCCCCGACGAGGATGTCGTCGGGCAGCCCAACGCCGGCTGGACCGTGGCCCGGGCGACGCTGGGCAACGAGCGGGTCAGCATCGGCGGCGGCAGCGCCTCGTACCTCCGGGGCGCCGAGGGGTACCTGGTCAAACTGACCCAGCAGCACGCTGATCACGTCGCCGGTGCGAAAGTTCGGATGGGCGACTTCCTCGCCGACGAGCAGGCGCTGCGACTGCTGAACCTGCGTCGCGCCGCACGCAGCGTCGAGGGTGCCGGGCCGGGCCCGGAGGGCAACGTCACCAAACTCAAGTTGGCCGAGCACATGGTCGACGGCGCGGCGCTTGCCGCGGCGCTGCTGGGACCGGAGGTCGCCCTCGGCGACGGGGTGGGGGCGCTGGCCGGGCGCATGGTGATGGCTGCGCGTGGCATGTCGATCGCCGGCGGCACCTCGGAGGTGACCCGAAACCAGATCGCCGAACGTATTCTCGGCATGCCGCGCGATCCGCTGATCAAGTAGCCCGGGTGGGGGCCGTTTACCGAGGTGGTGGGGCGAACACCGGGACACCGCCGGCGGCTTGCGGATGGTCGAAGCGGGCCTGTACCGCCATCCCGCAGGAAACCGAATCCGGCTCGCAGTCAACGATATTGGTGGCGATCCTCAGTCCCGGCTGTTCGGCGAGCTCGACGATGGCGATGATGTACGGAGTCGGTATCGCCGGGTCGTAGGACTGAACGTTGACGGTGTAGGTGAACACCGTGCCGTTCCCCGACACCGGCTCGGCGATCAAGGGGCCGGCGCAGGTCGGGCAGCGGCCGGACGGCGGATGTACCCAGCGCCGGCACCCGGCGCAATGCTCGATGAACAGCTGCCCGTTGACGCGTCCGGCAGGCTCTGTCACCACCCGAATACCGTATCCTCTCTTCGTGTCGACACGGTGCCTGGAGCAGGGCGCGATCCTGTCCGGGGTCGGCATCTCGCGAATCGGCCGCAAAACCGGGATTCCCGGCCTGGAGCTGACCCTGGAGGCGGCGCGGGCCGCCATCGACGACGCCGGTCTGCGGCCCGGCCAGGTCGACGGCATCGCAACGCTGGGCGACGTCCCAACGGTCGAGGTCGTCGCCGCGTTGGGCGTCGAGGCGGCCGACTTCAGTGCCGGATTCGGCACCGGTGGCCTGCTGGAACCGGTGATGTCGGCGTGCCGTGCCGTTACCGCAGGAGCCGAACGCCGGGCAACCCATGTGCTGGTTTACCGCACCGTGCAGATGCTCGGTGGGACGATCCCGGCCGCGGCGTCGGCTCAGGCGGGCGCGCCGGGCTCGCCCTTCGCTCGGCCCGCGGAGCCGGACGATGGTGGACAACCGGTGATCGGACCGATGGATGACGTTGCCGAGCTGGTTGCGGCGCACGCGTATTCAGCGGCCAACTGGCTGGCGATGAACTGCCGCCGCCATATGGAGTTGTACGGCACCACCAAGGAGCAGCTGGGCTGGCTCGCCGTCAACAACAGGCGCA
>NZ_JBYCKY010000835.1:0-1100 GCF_057473605.1 Mycobacterium sp. TH-M82
CCGCAGCCGACATCGTCAACAGCTACGACCAGGCGGCGCTGGCTGACATCCTGCACCGCTACGGCGAGGAGCGGTTCGCGCGCCGCATCGCCGCCCAGATCGTGCGGCGGCGCGCCCGCGCTCCGTTCACCTCCACCGGGGACCTGGTCGAGCTGCTTTACCAGGCGATCCCGGCCCCGGCCCGTCGCACCGGCGGGCACCCGGCCAAGCGCACCTTCCAGGCGCTGCGCATCGCGGTCAACGAGGAGCTGGACTCGCTGCGCGGCGCCCTTCCGGCGGCCATGGAGGCCCTCACCCGCGGCGGACGCATCGTGGTGCTGTCCTATCAGTCTCTGGAAGACCGCATCGTCAAGCGGGCGTTCGCCGACGCCGTTGCCACGCGCACGCCGATCGATCTGCCGGTGGAACTGCCCGGTCACGGGCCTCGATTCCGGTCGTTGACACGCGGTGCCGAACGCGCCGGTGCCGTTGAGATGGAAGGTAATCCGCGCAGCGCCGCGGTGCGATTACGGGCCCTGCAGCGGGTGCAGGACGGGGAAGCGGCACGGCACGCAATCGGGAAGGGCGACTCATGAAGACCAAACGCGAGACGCCGAAACGCCGTGGCAGCATCGATCGCCGGGGCGCGGGCACCGGCTCCGGCGGTTCCGTCCGCAACGGCAGACGCTCCGCGGCCGAGTCGGTGCACAGCACCAGGCCGGGCAAGGCCCCGGCACCCGCCCGCGAGGGCCGTACACCGAAATCCGGACCTCAGACCAGCCCGATCCCGCGGCCGGTGGACCGGCCGGTCCGGCCCAAGAGCGCCAGCCAGGCCAAGGCCCGGACCAAGGCGCGGAAAGCCAAGGCGCCCAAGGTTGTCCGGCCCCGCCTGACGGAGCGGTTGGCCGCCCGGCTGGCTTCGATCGATCTGCGGCCAAGGACGCTGGCGAAGAAGGTTCCCTTCGTCGTGCTGATCATCGGCGCGCTCGGTCTGGGGCTGGGCCTGACGCTGTGGTTGTCGACAGCCTCGGCCGAGCGGTCCTATCAGCTGAGCCATGCGCGCGAGAAGAACCGCTTGTTGCAGCAGCAGAAGGAGTCGCTGGAACGCGATGTGCGCGAGG
>NZ_JBYCKY010000836.1:0-1746 GCF_057473605.1 Mycobacterium sp. TH-M82
GGGCGGCAACCACGTCGCGGCATCGCCGGCTTCCTTTTGTTCGTTGATCCAGCCCTCGGTGGCCTGCAGGTTCAGCGGATCGTTGGCGAAGTTGCGCGCAGTGACCTCGTCCCACTGCTGGGCACCCTTCTGCCAGGCGTCCAACAGCGCGACGATGTGGTCGATCTGTACCTCGCGCGAAGTGCTCCGGCCGCGCTGGAAGTCGACGGTGGTGCCGGTGTAGGGATCGTTCAATATCCCGGACAGCACGACGCATCCGTCGGTTCCCGGCTTGGTCTCGATGTCGACCAGGTCGCGGCGCAGGATGTCATTGCGCGTGTCGCAGCCGTTGTGGCCGTCGGCGACGGTGACGTCGTCGCTCCATGCCGGACCGAACAGCTCCCGGTCGTAACCCGTCTTGGGAGCGCGGCCCTTGATTAGCAGGGTGTCGAGTTTGCCCAGTTCGGCGTTGGTGTCCGGGTCGTCGACCGGAACGGGGTCGGCCTCTGAGGTAGCGACCGGCGTGACGAGCCCCCGGGTGGCGGTGACATCACCGCCACCGGCGCCGGCTACCAGTCCGAGCACCATCAGCCCGCTCAGCGCGCCCATCGCGGCCAGTAACGACGCACCGATGGATTGCCGGGAACCGGGGCTTTCGGTCTTCCCGCGCAGCCACGCCGCCGTTGCCGGGATGAGCATCAGGGCGCCGAGGCCGGTGGCGGGTATCGCCCACGCGCGTCGCTGTGCCAGCGCGGTCCTGCATTGATCATCCTGGTCATCGACTGTCTGCTGGATCAAGTGGCCGTGGTAGGCGTTGCCGCACGTGATCTGGATGCCAAATCTGTCGTAGTCGCCGAGGGAGACCGGCAGCGCGAGCGCCGCCAGGCCGCCTGCGAGCAACACCGCGCCCACGACCGTGACCAGCCGACCACGCAGCCCCACCCGTGCTGATTCGCCCATGCGTCGATTATCGCCCGCCCGCCGGACATCTGCTATCCGCTGGCGGTTGCCATGCTGGTGGCGCCGAACACCGAACAACGGTGTCGGGCAGGCTCTATAGGGTGCAGCACGTGCGGATTCAACCCGAGGTGGCGGACGCGCTGGCCGCCGGCCGGCCGGTCGTCGCGCTGGAGAGCACGATCATCAGTCACGGGCTGCCGCGTCCGGACAATCTGCGCACTGCCCGCGCGATCGAGGACGCGGTGCGCGCCGGCGGTGCGGTACCGGCCACCGTCGCGATCATCGGCGGCGAGCCGCACGTCGGCCTCGACGCCGCGGCGCTGCGGCACATCGCGGAGAGCCACGCGGTGGTGAAGGTCGGTATCCGCGATGTCGCTACGCTGGCCGCCCGGGGCGGGGACGGCGCGACGACGGTCGCCTCTACCGCGCACTTCGCGGCGGCGGCCGGCATCACGGTGTTTGCCACCGGAGGACTGGGCGGTGTGCATCGGGGCGCACGCGACAGCTGGGACGAGTCCGCGGATCTGACCACCCTGTCGCGGACCGGTGTGCTGGTGATCTGTTCGGGCGTCAAGTCGATGCTGGACATCGGGGCCACGTGCGAGCGGCTGGAGACGCTCAACGTTGGGGTGATCGGCTACCGCACCGACCGATTCCCCGCCTTCTACCTGGCCGACTCCGGCCATCCCGTCGACTGGCGGGTGGAGACACCGCAGCAGGCCGCGCAGGTGCTGCGCGCCCGACGCCGGACCGGCACCGACGGATACGGGCTGGTGCTGGTCAACCCGATCGCGCCCGGCGACGAGC
>NZ_JBYCKY010000837.1:0-2254 GCF_057473605.1 Mycobacterium sp. TH-M82
CTCCGATCGCATTGGGCCGGCGTGGCGCCGGACACTCTAACGGCTGCCCAGGTTACCGGCGCCGGGCTGCCCAACACCGGGCACGGCACACACCACAGCGCGGCGACCCGGGCCCGCGGGTCCGGGTCGCCGCGACGATCGTGGCCGGCGGTCAGGGAATCGTCAGTACCTGGCCGGGCTGGATCAGGTCGGGATTGTCGACGCCGCTGGCGTCGGCGATCTGCTGGTATTTGCTGCCGTCGCCGTAGAACCGTTCGGCGATGGCCCACAGCGTGTCGCCGGAGACCACCGTGTAGGTCCGGGTCGGCTCAGGCGCAGGCGGCACCGGCGCCGCCTCTTCGACGACCGGTTCGGCCGCGGGCTCCGGCGACGACGGCGCATCGGTCTCGGTTTTGCTGGACCAGGCTGGGCCGTCGGCGGCATACAGCACCAGGTTGCGGTCGTCCTGCAGCACCAGCCTGACGTTCTTCTTGCCCTTGGTGTCGGCATGCCACACCGGTTTGTCCGCTGTGTAGACCACGAAGTTGCCGTCTGGCTGGACCTCGGCGCGCACGACGTTCTGGCCGTTGGTCCCGGTGGCCCAGATCGCCTTGCCCCGCACCGCTAGCACCAGGTTGCCGTCCTCTTGCAGTGTCAGCGTGTAGGCCCCATTGTTCGAGGTGAGCGACTCCCCCAAAAGAACTATCAGCGGACCGGGACGACCCACTCCTGGTCCCTCCTGGTCCCTCCTGGTCCCTTCTAGTCCGGCTGCGGCGCCGGGGATATCGGGCTGTCCTGGTCGCCGGAGTGCCAGTGCACCGCGTAGACGCCGGGTTGCAAAGACAGTTCGGCGACCAAACGCTCCAATCGGGCCGGTGCGCGGCCGTCCACCAGCAGGTACGCCGTCAACACGATATTGTCCTCGGCGGCCCGCCCGGTGTGGATGCCGCGCAGCACCAGGTCATTGCCCGCGGTGTGCTGGACAACCTGGGCGCGAGCGTACTTTTCGGATTTGGGGCGGCAGATCAGCTGCAGCTGGTAGGGCAGCTGCCCTTCATCTTCCTCGATGTTCTGGTCGCGGTCTATGAACCGGCCCAGCGGCCGGCCCAGCAGGTGAGTGCCGACGACGGCGCCGGTGGCGATCAGCGCGAACGACAGCTGTCCGGCCGCGGCCAGTACACCGACCGCCGCCGAGCACCACAGGGTCGCCGCGGTGTTCAGACCGCGGACGTTGAACCCCTCACGCAGGATCACCCCGCCACCGAGAAACCCGACCCCCGACACCACGTAAGACGCCACCCTGGTGGAGCTGGCGTCATTGGCGCCGACCGCGTACAACACGAACAGTGTCGCCCCGGCCGCCACCAGGGCATTTGTGCGCAGGCCGGCCATCCGCGCCCGCCACTGCCGTTCCAGCCCGATCAACGCACCGCAGCCCAGCCCGACAGCCAGGCGCAGGGCGAAATCGGTAATGCTCAGCGTCTGCATGAGCCACCCCTCCTTTCGTGTCTTTCCGGCTAGACGGTAGGGAGCATGGTGTAACGCAGCACTGTTCGCCACCACGCTATCCGGCCATCACCGGCCAGGCTGCCCTGCCTGTCCGGCAGTCGTTTTCACCCATGCCGCATAAGGTGCTGCGGTGGCCGACATCGCGACCGATTCCGGAAAATCCATTGCGATACTCCGCAACTGGTGAGTGGGGCAGCAGGCCCCGCGGCTGTGTAGGCTACAACGCCGGCCGTGACGATGGAAACGAACATCCGGTGAATTTCCGCCGTCTGGGTAAAAACGATCTGCTACACCGGTTGTCGCCGGACGCGGTCGCGTTTGCGCCCAAAGATCATCGGACTCCTCCTCTTGGCGGGCAGCCGAGCGGAGCTGTCCTGCGCCCGTCAAGGCGACCGCAAAGATCCCGGGCCCGCCCCGGTCAGCCGCGGCTTCGCGGTCGCGGTTTACCTTTGCTCTGCCCGTCGTCGTTGACATGTACTGCGTGGACGCCCGGTTTGTCGGACAGTTCCTCCAACAGATCATCGAGTTTGCTCGGGTCGACGTGCCAGTGCTGTATGTCGTGGGTGCCCGCGAGCTCGGTGACCATACGTTCAAGCCGGCCCTGCGCGTGGCCGTTCATCACCGCGGCCGGGCTGCTCCGCGGGGCGGAACCGCCGATGGACCGGCCGACCAAGCCTGCCAGCGCCATGTCGGCGAAGAGACCGCCGGGAGCGGCGGGAACGCCCACGGCGGCCGGTGCCGCACCCGCGCTGATGTCCGACGCCGC
>NZ_JBYCKY010000838.1:0-4970 GCF_057473605.1 Mycobacterium sp. TH-M82
GCAAACAACACCCCATGCCCTCGCTGACGCTTTTACCAGCAATTTTACCGATTTCTACGGCCAAAAACGACACAGGCACCTCAGGTTGCTGACAAGTTCTTAAACTACCCTCCGCGTGCCGATGGCGCTGAGTCCAATTGCGAGCGGCGACGGCCTGGCTTCCGTTCATGGTCGAGATGTCGCCACCAGCCCGGTCGCCACCTTGGTCCACGGACTCATAATCGGTGTACCTGGGCGTTTGCTGCGTTTGGTTAGGGCTGGTGCGTCGGAATGTACCTGCATGTGGCTGCGGCAACGGGCCTTATGGCGTTGGCCGGAGCTGGACGATGCTGAAAGTACTTCGGTATTGACCGCGGTATGGGGGTGTCAACGCGCGCGACATCCACCAGAGGCCGCGTTGCCGTTTAAGCCGTAGTTCCTCCTGGTGTGGTGATGAATGCACCGTGACCTGGGATTTTGTGGTGTGACATGACTACGGGTAGCCGAGGCGGTGGGTGAGGCCGAGCAGTTCGAAGGCCTGGTGTTGTAGTGCGGTGGGGGTGGTGAGCTTGGTGAATGCTGCCATGTCGTCGGCGGGCTGGATGTGGTTGGCGCAGATGGTGCCCAGGTCGGCGAGCAGGCTGGTGAAGCTGTGCACCGGGGTGTCGTCGTTGGTGTGTTTGCGGGCGGCTTTGGCCAGGGCGGCATCGGATCGTTGAGCGGCGGCAACGGGATTGGCGCGTTTGGCGGCCGCGGCGGGTTTGTCGTGGTGAAGCCTCCCGGGTTTCGTGCACACCTTCTTTTGAGGGAAGGATGGCACGATGCCAACGAAGTACGACCAGGACACGAAGGCCAAGGCTGTCCGGCTGGTCCGGGAGCACCGCGACGAGTACGACACCGAGTGGGCAGCGATGCGGGCCATCTCCACACGGCTGGGGATGAGCGCGGAGACGCTGCGCAAATGGGTACGCCAGGCCGAGATCGACGAAGGCCAGGCCGCCGGGGTGTCAACGGCGGAGAGCCAGCAGTTGCGTGAGCTGCGCAAGAAGAACCGCGAGCTTGAGCAGACGATGATTATCTTGGGCGGGGCTAGCCGTTTAGCCGCGTGAGTTGGGTGTTTGCGTCGTGGACGGTGTCCGTGACGTGAGTGGCGGCGATGCGATTGGTGCGGAGCTGTCCGTGTAGGAGCGCGATTTGATTCCGCAGGTGACGGGTTTCGTCGTCGAGTTCGCGAATGCGTTCGTGTGCGAGTGTGAGGCGTTGGCGCAGCGAGGCGTCGGTCCCGGGCTCGATCCGGGTAGACGCCGACGCAGACGGCTCCGATATGGCGGTCAGCCGGCGGAGTTGGTCGCGCAGTTCGGGCTGGGCATACAGCCATGAACGGGACACGCCAGCGTGGGCGGCGATCTGCACGATGGTATGTCGCTGGCCGGTTTCGCCGAGTTCGTGCAGGGTTTGTTGGGCGCGTTCGAGGGCGTCGGCGCGACGGCGTTGGGCGGCGGCGATGAGGTGGTGGCTGTTGTTACGGCGCATCGGAGGAGCCCTTCTCGCAACATGTTTCGCTGCCCGTTGAGGTGCACCGGCAGTCGTGTTGGTCGGCTTCGAGGGTGGTGACGATGGTGAGCAGGTTGGTTTCGACCGTGCGGTTCATCTCGGCCAGGCGGGTATGGCCATCGGCCTCGGCGCGGGTGATCAGCGCGCGGGTGTCGTCGAGCTGCTTGCGGTGCTGGGGCAGGAATTCGGCGGTCGTGACGAACAGTGGGCAAGTCAGGCATGCGTTGGCATGCGGACACGATTTCTGTAGCGGCAGGCCGCAATAGCCGTTGGGCAGAGCCATTTTCGCGCGAGCGAGGTTCTGTTTCATCCATTCGCCGTCGGCGAGTGGTCCGTCGATCGTGGTGTCGACGGGCTCACCACGGATGTTGATCTTCTGGGCGCGTTCCCACTGCTCACGAATGGTGCTGTCGGCCAGGCGGGCATAGACGGCCGTCATGGTGTGGCTGGTGTGGTCGAGCAGCCGTCGGACCACTTCCTGCGGCACGTCATGGTTGATCCACCGAGTGGCCGCCGTGTGCCGGAACTGGTGAGCGGTGACATGGACTGGCTGACCGAGTTCATCTGTGACACCACACTTTTCGAGCCACTGCCCGAGCTGCAGGTGGAACGTCGCGGTGGGAATGGGCAGCCGCCCGTCGGGGTTGGCGCTGCTGCGCGGCAACAGCACACTGGTAGTGGGGAACCGCTGCCGAGTGCGCGCCTGCTGATCCTGGATCATGGTGGCCAGTTCGTCGTCGATGGGCACCACCGCGTCGCGGCGCATCTTGTGGTTGCGATAGCGCAAATAGACCGCGCCCTGCGGGTCGCGCACCAGACAATCCATCTGAAGCCGGGTGGCGTCGCCGATGCGCAGACCAGTGCGGATGAGCATCTCTACCAGCAGCCGGATCCGCGGGTCACCGACCCGGTCGAGGTTGGCTGGGCTTTCCAGCTGGGCCATGACGAACTCGGGAATTGCCCGCGGTGCCGGTGTCTCGTCGCGGCGGGGCTGGTCGCTGGGATACAACTGCGCCTCAGCCGGCAGCGATGCCCACCGATGCTGGCGCACGGCACAAAGAAACCCAGTCACGCAGCCGATGTCGGTGCTACGGGTCTTCGAGTGCGGGATTTCGACCGCCAGCCGGACCAGATAGGCCTCCAACGCCGCCCGGTCGAGCACATTCGGGCCGGGCGAGCTCGCCAACCCCGGTGTCAGCCGCGACAACCGCACCAGCGCAATACGGTCCCGGCGCAGCTGCCCCAATCCGACTCCGCACGACATTCGCCACCGGCACCAACGTTTGACCAGCTCTCGCAGCCACGGTGGTTGCACCGCGGTGAAATCCATGCGGGCCCCGTCATGACCGGAAACACCGAGGCGCCGTAGCCGCCACACGTCACGCTGATATTCGCTGTCCCAGCCGGTCCCGTCACGCAAGTCAAGCAGGCACTCGGTCGCATAGGCGAGGAACGCGCGCGGCGTGTGCAGCGCAGCCGCCGCCGGCAGCCCGGCCAGCCAGTCATCAAGCGGACGCTCCAGCAGCGACTCGGCCCCAGTTGCCGACAAGTGGTCCAGCAGAGGCTTGATCGATCGCGGTGTGGTGCGGGTTCGGTTCGCATCGACCCGACATTGCAACGCGTAGCCGATCTCCAGCCGCAGCTGCGGCGCCAGTGCCCGCAAGTCGAAGCGATCCTCACCGTAGCTGGCGCAATAGGCGATGAACTCCGCCGCCGGCGGGCGACCACGCAGCCGCCACCGCCTGTGGTGGGAATGACACCAGCCCGCGTCCAGTTCGGCCCATAACGCGCACCCCGGGATGGCGCACACCGCCGCCGGTGTGCCGGCCACCGGCGGCGTCCACTGATCCACCGCCGGGCGTCCGGCCTTGTCCCAGGCGCGAGAATGCCGGTAGCACAACCGATACCGATGCTGCCCAAAGCCACAATCAGGCACCAGGCACGATTGCAGCGGCCGGTACCCCATCACCTCTGGATCGGCGGTCGCCGCCCACGCCTGCCGGTCATCCGGGCGACCCGCCTTTCTCCACCGGCCCAGATGGGCCGGGCAGAGCCCACCGTAGCGACTCGAACGCACACATCCGGGCACGGTGCACGCGGGCGACCCGAGAATCGGATCGGCCACGGCGGGCACCAGCACCTCGGCCCGGAACTCCGGCCGCACCGCCGCACCCAAACGCGCAACCCAGCCAGACTCGATCGGGGCCGCCAGCGCTTCGATGCTCACCGCGACCCGTCCCGCTCGGCCAGCCACCCTGCAGCCACCAATGCGCGGCGCGTGTCTTCGACCTTCAGATGCGCGTATGCGTCACTGGTCGTGGCGATCGATGCGTGACCCAGAAGGTGCTGCACTACTTCGACTGCCACCTTGCGGCGCAACAATTCTGTGGCATACGAGTGGCGAAAAGTATGCGGCGCAAACATAATTCCGGTCCGCGCCCGCAATCGGCAGACCAGATCGTAGACGCTGGCATACGTCAGCGGACCCCCGATAGGACCTGACCACAAGTTGACGAACACGTAATCGCTGTCCAGCTCGCCGTACTCGCCGTGCAGATAATCGGCATACAGCCGGATCACCGTGGCTGGCACCGGCACCTGCCGACCTCCGCCCTTGGCTCGAGCCCGATTCGCATTGACCCGCGGCACCACCGACACCAGCCGGGCCGCAGCGTCGATGTCGCTGTGGCGCAACCCCAACGCCTCACCAACCCGCAGCCCCGACGACGCCAGCAGAGAAAACAGGAACCGATCCCGCAGCCGATCACACGCCGCCACGATCGCCGTGGTCTGCTCTGCATCCAGCGTCTCCGCGATACGCCGCTCGGCGCGCAACCGGATCCGCCGGCTGCGTTCCGGTCGGGAACCCAAATGCGCCAGCAACGGTCGCCACGACCCACCATGCGCCGTGCGTCGCTGCCAGCTCGTCAGGAGGTCGCCCAGATCCACGCCGTGGCGTTGATGGAACTCATAGAACGCCGAGATCGCCGACAACTTCCGGTTCACCGTCGCCTCCGAGCACGCTGACTCGGTAGTGGGCAATGCCGTCACGTTGCCCGTCCGTGCCGTCGCTGGCAGCCGCAACCAGGCCACGAACCGGCCGACGTCTTCCAGCCGTACCTGCGACCAGTCCAAGCCGTGCTGGCCCAGGAATTCAAACCAATCCCGCAGATCGTGCGCATACGCCTTAACCGTGTTGGGTGATCGCTCGACCGCGTGCAGATGCGCCAAGAACCCCTCGACCGGCTCCACCACCACCGAATCCTGACCGACCAGAGTCCACGACTGCGGATCGCCGAACGGCATCACCACCGGCTGCACCCGCAGACCAGGACACGTCACAGACACCGAAGATAACGAGTCCACACCGCATTTCCCGGCACCTTAAACGGCGTGTCGTCTACATCGTGGACGGTTTCATCGGGGCCTCAGATAAC